>DATFPS010000001.1:0-7640 GCA_035264705.1 Nitrososphaeraceae archaeon
GCTTGCTTCTTTTCTCTTTAGCATAGGAATATACTCTGTCGCGCTGTCAGTGGCCCAAGATTCAGAAATGCGTAATTTAGCCAGAAAATATGTAAAGGAGTATGCTCTGCTAGATACTTTAGGTAATGCACAAGAGAACGCAGAGATTATGCGAAAGCTTGTAAAACTAATCCATAAAGAAGCAGGTACTATGGAAAAAGAAACAGGAGTAGAATCTCCAATGTTAGATGATAACGAAGTTAGACAATATGTAGAGTTGGTAATTAGGGAGACTAGAGGAAAAAAGGATGACAGAACAGTCGGCGCCTAGCTTTAAGCTTAGTGGCTAATACTTGACACAAAGAGGGATTTGATCATATTCCAAAAAGCGATAAAGCTAACCTGTGCTCTGATATAATGTTGCCTTGTGCTGAGTAAGATATTGAAGATTGACTTGTTACTTTGTTTTCATTTGATCGAGATCCGAAACACACGTAACGTTATAACGCAAAAATGGAGTGGCGTTGCAGTGGTGACTGGACTACGTTAGATCTTCGCCATCCCACATGTCAGGTAGATCCTTACCAAATTGATCGATTGCTTTCTTCAATGCTTCCTTTTCGCTATATCCTTCGCTCATGAGTTTAGCTTTCTCGCCTAATACCTTCCACGCTTTATCTTCTTCACAGCAGCGGCTGCATATAGTAAAATCTTCTGTAATGTAGGGGAATTGGCCTGATTTTGTGATTCTATCGCAGCTGCTACAACTGTATGTAGGCTCTTTACCGTCTTTTCTCTTGTGGGGCCTGAACTGTTCACACATACACGCAATAATATTATATAAGAAAGGATCAACTTTTTGTGCGCTGCGCTTCTCGCTCTCAGTCATGCAATTTATGCCACCTATATTTTTTCCTCAACAAAAATACCCTGTCTCCTTATTTCTTATAAGGATATGTTAGCTAGTAAATTTCATTTTATGAAATTCAAAGTAAATCTTATACTGGCCAGAACCTTTGAAAATACTGTTATCACTTCAGAGATATGAAGAAGCTATAAGCTACTTTGATAAGGCATTAGAGATAGATCAGTTTGAAATCACTATTCTTTGCAATGACTCTATTGCTAAATTGACGGTGGGCGATAAAAAAAGCTCTCCGAGATTACTGAAACAAGCAATTGACAAGGATCCAACTATAAGAGAGTTTGCTAAGTATGAAAAGCGTTTTGAAAGACTAAAGATGACCTACAATTTAGAAAACTTTTATATGGTAATTATTAAGCAGAGATATTACAATAATTTGAATGAAATTCTACACGGTATTCTTGGATTAATACGACAACGATGAGAAATGAAAAGCTAATTAAGAAAAGGAACAGAACGCTTGTACATGCGGGGAGCTATAATATTATTAATAGTGATAATAGCAGTATCGTCATTCTATTCTACAAGTCTGTTGAAATTAGATAATATCTATGCTAGTACTGATTCTGTTACTAATACAACATCAGAAAAATCTATTCCTGTATATATGATAACAACTAGAGGAGATCTCAATTTTCCTATAGGTGAATCAGGTAATGGTTATAACGACAACTATCAATTTGGTGATATTAATCAATTAAAGAGCCAATGTCCTGCGGAAATTGCAATTTTTGTACATGGATGGGGAAATGATGAATTTAAGGCAAAAGAGAGGCTTGATAGGGTCAAAATGTCATTAGAGAATAGCAACTACAGCATTCCATTAATTGGTTTAAGTTGGGATTCTAATAAGCTCTGGGATGAAGCCAAAATTATAGCCAAAGAGAATGGACCAAAACTAGCAAATTTCATTATTAATTATATCGATACCTGCAAGCATCAACATAATAAAGATACTAATATTAGATTAATGAGTCTCTCTATAGGAGCTAGAGTACTTCTTAGTACTTTAGATGACCTTCATACGAATCCAACATGGAACAATAATGATTATAAAATATCATCTGTTCATTTAATGGGGACAGCTGTTGATGATGAGGAAGTATCAAAAAATCCTCTTGATATCGATGGCGATTCTGCTATAAAACATGCTTATGGAAAAGCCATTCAAGATGAAGTAGTCAGATTTTACAATTTGTATAATCCTGAAGATAATGTGCTTCAACCACAACCATTTCAACAAGATGGTTATATTTATCAGATTTACCCTTTTTTTGAAAATGATTTAGCATTAGGACAAAGTGGAAGAGATACAACAATAGCTACACGAGATCAGGTCTCAACACCACCCTATTATGAGATAAATGTTCAAAATCAAATACTAGCTATTCGCAATGCCGATGCAATGGAAGATTTGCATTATCTTTATTGTGGATTCACTACTTGCGCAGTTACTCTAGCAGGTAGTTATGATTTTGGTCTATGTGGGGGTTTTACTTCGAGTTATGTATGTAAAGTTGATATAGGAGATAATCATGGAGGATATATTGGATTCAGAGATTCGAACAATATAAATCAACTTAAAGATGATGGGGCAATAAATATAGTAGTTAAGAATTGGAAAAATCCTTAAAACTATAAACATCCTATTATTTTAAAAATATTTACCTTCATATTGAAATTAATAAATATAATTCTACATTGCAAAAAGAATAGGATTATCTGAAAATTTCTCTTTATCTTCTATACTATTCTATGTAATAAAATCTAATTGAATTAAAGTAACTGGTCCCACTTTATCGAAGGGTTTCAAATCCCACTGAACCCGGCTAGATAGCGTAGATAGACCAATTCCGGATAATACCAATATAATAAACACATGATTTTAAATAATACAGAGTCCGACCTACGAAGATATATAAAGTATCGCCGGTATCCCCGAATCTCCGGAATATCTGAAATTGACGTTAATTTTCTCATAATAATACCGGTGATATTATATTTCAACAAACATAATATCACCGGACATATCTCCGGAAGGAAAGGCTGAAAATCAAGCACAAAATTGTAGTCTCGGGGATACCGGTCATACCGGGGATATTATACATACCTTCTTTAATTCTATATCTGTTATTTCATTATACCAGCGACTATAATAAAATGATATTTCCAAAGCCATTTACAGTTTAGGCCACTACGATATCTAAGCATGAGAGAAGCGTAGCCAGAAAGTGGACAGACTATTCATGCAACAATATATTTGCAGAGTTCAAAGATGATTAACTTTTGAAATTAAAATATCCATGTATCCTATTAGTGGAGCTATTTGATAATATAATTTATAAGTACAAAACAATTTGTGTAAGAAGAAATGAATAATGTCTATTATGTCTAGATCTAATTTTAAAAGAAGTTATAATAATATTTCGTATGTATATGACAGGATTATTACAGATTCTCTGAATTCAAATACCATTCAGTGGTAACAGTTGAAAACAGTGATAACAGAGGTAACGAAACGATAGCAATGATAACAAAGCTGGTATCAAATGATAACAAGAGGAAACAGCTTTAAGCTTCCATTATGATAGATATTTCTTGAAGATTCAAAATATATGACGATATTAACTAGACAACAAAGAGAAAGACTTGTAATAGACCTTTACTATAATCAAGGTAAAACTATACGTGAGATAGCAAAAGAGGCTAGGATGCCATTTAGAGATATTGGAGTTATTTTGAATAAAACACTGAAAGAGAAGACTGAAGCAACAAAAGAACAAGGACAAGATAATAATCGTGCGCAGTGTAATCAACAAGAAAACCTATCCCTATCGGCCAAAGCCTACAAACTCTTCTCTGATAGAAAGACCCTACTAGAAGTAGCTATTACATTAAACCTTAGAGAGTCAGAAGTAACTAAATTCTACAAAGAGTATTAGAAGCTAAAGAATCTACACAATCTGAATATGGTTTATGAAGAGCTCAGAGGTGATATTGAACCTTTTCTAAAATTATACAAATTGGCCAAGAGAAAAGGTATGGGCATCAAACAAGTTGTTAATCTTCTTGAAATGTCTAATACCGATTTACCAGATATTCAATGCAGATATGAAAGACTCAAGAGAGAAGTAAATACGCTAGAATGCAATAAACAGCAATCACACAGGACTATGGCGTACTTTAATAATAAAATAGAAATGAAAAGCAAAGCCTTAACCTCTTATCGTTTATCTTGCATAAGAGAAAGAAGACAGGTAGAAAATCTCCACAATGAAAAGGCAAGAATAGCGAATCTTGTTTCTGATTTTAAGAACAATAATGAAGATTATCTTAATATCAAACAGGCAGCTGAAGATAAAGTTAAAGATGTTTTAACGAATAGTAAACTAATCTTAAAACTTGCGACTTTCTCAGTAATTGAATCATTGAGAAGCAACCCTGAATTATATAATTTTGTAATACATGATAATTCATATAATACTACTATCAGCTATGGATCTAACTATCTTTCGTTAGTATCAAAGCAGCAACAGCAATCATTTAATGATAGTTATACTGCACTGATATTAGGAGAGGCTGAAAAGATTTACAATGACTCATCAATAAAATTGACAAATACGGTTATGGCAGCAGCAGCTGTAGCTATTAGAATATCATCGTTACCATCAATAAGTAATAATAATAACAAACAGAAACTACCATATAATAATGATAATACATAACAAACAGAAGAATCCAGATATAATAATCAAAACAGAAATTCTAGGAATGTTCAAGAGTAGCCAATGAATGACGATAAACGAGACTGCCAACAAAACTATCGATAGAAGATTATAATCTACTTCTTATACTAACCAAGCTATTACAGCTGATTGTTCTCGTCATATTCAAGTTCCTAACATATTTTGGAGAGACAAGGAGGACGTGGAGAGTCTTTTCCAATCACATTAACAAACTTACCGTTATCGGAAGAGCTGAGCAATTTCATGACATCTCTCTGAATATATGGTGAATTTGTTTCTGACAATACGTCTTTGTCATGTTTTATCATGAATCTAGCATGGATGGTGTTAGGATATATTGCGCTCTCATTAGGAATATCCTCGTCATTAGGAGGATAATTGCTGTCTGGCTGGCGAATTTGATCTTGTGGAAAGCCCCCAATGCCGCCAAGCTGGCTCTTTACACTTACCACAAGATCGTTATCGTCATGAAAACCGTCTCTGTCAAGATTAAAACCTAAGTTATCTGTAATAAATTTATAATCCAGTTCTTGGGACTCGTGGCTGTTATTAGCATTTGGCTTCCAGCTACCTGCAATAGCATATGATTTAACATTTGTTTGATATAAGTGAGAATAAGCATCACTTCCGGGAATCAAAGCTTCAGCAGCACCTTTATCAATAGGAGAAAAATAATTATCAGAGTAAATAGTTCTTAATTTCTTGGGCTCAACTTTGCAATACCGAGCTGGAGTTATGTATGTATCATCTAAACAACACCAATCATCACGATGATTATATAGAAATTCTGACAAGTGTCCTCCATAGTGCGGTGTGCCAATTGTTATTAACCGGTGAATCGAACCTTTCATAAAGTTATCCTTTCGTTTATAATCAGGCTGCTGGACAAATCCACGAGCCATCAACCCACCCATGCTATGAGCTATTACATCCACTTGCGCTGCTGCTATTGATTGATTGTGACGATAGTTGCATGCCTTCGCTATCTCTTTCCTAAGTGAATCTATACCATGATTACCAATTCCTGGAATTGCATATGGATGAAAGGTTTCAGCATTATAAGCAGAATAGTCTGCAACGAATGTTTTATACCCATTGTTCTCTAAATTCTCTCTAAACTTACTTTTGTCCTCCTCCCATGGCTTATATGAATTAGTTTTGTTTCCCCATGTTTGTTCTGGATTAGTCCAGACGCCATGAATAAGAACTACGGGAGGACGGTATAACTGTATTGGAATTGTATGAAGTGTACGGGTATCAGCATCATTTGCATTGGAAATTTTAACGTTAACGTTTATAGTCCTATTGCTTCCTGTATATTGATTAAACGAGTCTGGAGGTGTATATACAGTAGCAACAACTGATTTTCCATCATTCATATTTAGAGGACTAACAGGAGTAGATGATAAATTATTGACCATGTTTGATGATTGTTTGAGGGATCTTAATGTTCCATTTGTTAGATCGTCAGGCTTTGTTCCATTGATTGAAAACTGCAATTCCTTATTAGAATCAACAACTAGAATTAGTTTTGAGACACCATCAGCTATAGTTCCATTGCGACATGTTGTTATGCTTGCAGCCTTATTGATGTCGTTAACTAGATCGCCATTCTCGTCAATTAAAGATGGATTTGGATCTAATAAAGGGTAACGAGACTTAGAGCTAAATGATGATGACGGACTTACATTATTGTTATTCTGCAATTTCTTCTACTCCCATCTTCTTCTCTATGCACATCTAACTATAAGATTCAATGGTAGTAGATCTAGAACAAAGTTGAATAATGCAATTGTTGATATTATCTTTGTTAAGTTGTTTCTCTTTTCAAAATACCTGAACATTCTAAAGAGTTTGGTTGTAATACTATTTATGAAGTTCAGAAGCTTAGTTGATACATAATTTACTAGTGTAATGATTATAGACAACACCTGGGGGAGGATATGTCCACTTAGTCCTGGTCATATAGTTCTACGGCTGGCGAAGATTTGTATCTTTTCCGTTATGCAAGGGATTACTACTGAGTAGTTTAGTTAAACCAAAATTTACTGTTTGACAGGTAGGTGCGTCCACATCGTAGTTGATACGCAGTGTCATATCTCGCTACGGAATTGATGGCATATATTGAATACATATATCAAATATGGTAATCAGACTGATACTCTACTGTTAATCATCCTTTCATAAATCCAATAGTAAATCCTGCTGACATACTACCTGTCAGAGGAATGCCAAAGCTAGTCATTGCTAATGAGGAGGAGGCTGTGACAGTAGCTGCATGGCTGCTATCGCCGAAACCTGGAATCTGTACAATTGCAGTTGAAAGTGTTGCAATAGTACCTTCAGATACTGTTTGAAGTTTATCCCAGTTTATGTTTGCTACCTGATGATATTGAAGATATGCTAATCCAACTAGAAATAATCCAGCTATAACAGCCACGATTTTAATACTTCCTTTAAAGCATATCCAATTACAATACCTACAAAGAAGCCACTATCCATCGTAGCTGCAGTCGGTCCAAAACTTTCAATGCCATTCATATTTTATATGCAGCTCCTGAGTTTAGTTGTTGTCATCATTATGCAATGACTACTACCTTAACACTCCTGTATTGGTACAGTCTCGTATATGGTAACATTGACAAATACGATCATCCAGGCTATGGAATGAAATGAAAACTCGTACTAGCATATTTTATGCATACAAGATCTTCTATACCTATTCGAGTACCAAGGGCTTTGACAACAATTTGTCTTTGTAGCATATTATCCATATTATCTACAAGAGCTATAGCTTTTGTAGTAGACTTTTCTGTTCAATATTATTATTGTGTAGATTCATAGTCAACATACTTTACAGGCATATCTTTGCCATCTTTGTCTCTAACGTGATTCTATCTTCTTGTCTAACTAAGCATGTTTCTTGCATTATGCTATAGTCTCTTTAAGGTACTGCTCGTCATATCTTTTCCAAACTCTCTTTTGAGTGA
>DATFPS010000002.1:0-5932 GCA_035264705.1 Nitrososphaeraceae archaeon
GCAAATGCAATTTGTAAGTATCTGTCTGCATTTTCAATAATCTTTGCTAATTCCGCAATTTCTATGTCTGAAACTGGATGCATAGGAATACCTAGACTTTTAGCTTTACTTTTTTCATTAGAAGAAGAAGAAGAAGAAGAAGAAGGATTGCTCATGTTCTCAGACCTTCCATCATAGAAATACATGGCTATCTTAAGACAACAATCACATACTCCACCTATCACACGTACCTGATTCACACCATGTTCTTGCTCTTCTAAAGCATACCATCGGTGTGGTGCATGAGCTACATGTAATTTATGGTTAAGCATTTCAAATACTTTCTTTGAAGTTCCTTTTGGAATAGTACTCTCTATAGAAACAAGAGCGCCATTCTTTGCTTCCTTTGATATTTTATCTATTATTGACAATAAACCCTCAATTTGAGGAGAAAACATATCTTCAGGTTTATGTGTTGATATGCATAAAATATAAACATCAAAATCACTAAAGTTAGCAGCTTTCTTTATTCCTGCAGTTGTTTGTGCACGGTCCATCGCTTTAGAGCTAATGTCATATCCATATACATCAAATCCCCCTCGTTGTTTTATGTATCTAGCTACAGGTAGCCCAAGTTGACCTAGTCCAATTACGAGTACTCTGTTAAGCTGTGTAGAGGGATATTGCATTTGATCAGCATCTATTAAGCTCGGTGTATTTACATCCATTACAAGTGTGAATAGCAATAAGAATATTTATATTTTTAGAATAGTTATTTAGAATATCTAATCTTAAACTTATATTGTTACGATTACCTTATCAAAAGGTTTTATGGGCTGGACGTTTCTATAGAAATCTATTTACTACTATATCTTTCAGAAAGGGGTCAACTGTTAATTGAGATCTATCGATATTAAATATAGACGGATATTGTCAAATTCAAGATATACTATCGTTTTATTGTGTTCAACTCTAAATTCTGCTAATATATATGTATTTTTCTCAAATAAATTGTAGCCATTCTATAGACTTTATACAACAATTCGTTAAAAAACTTAAGGAGGGTAATTCGACTAACAAACTATCAAATATCACTATAATGTTATGTGGATAAGTATTTAATAGATTAATTGTATTAGATTTACTCTGACTGCAATGCAAATTAAACAGCAGCAGATTGATTTGTTTGATAAACAACTTTTGAACGACATCCAATGGGTTTTTCCGCTTGTAGATAGACCATACCTTGAGATTTCTAAACGGCATAATATGTCTGAAGATGAAGTTATGCGTAGGATCACATACATGAAAGATATGGGTTTAATTAGACAGATTAACGCAATTTTTGATACCAGGCGATTAGGTTACAAGAGTGCTCTTGTTGCATTTGCAGTAATGCCTGATAAGCTTGATTCTGTCGCAAACGAGGTAAATAAACACCCAGGAGTCAGTCATAATTATGAAAGAAACCACGATTTCAATATGTGGTTCACACTAGCTGTTCCTCCTTATGGTGAGATGAAAAGCGATTTAGACAGACTGGCTTCACTTGATGGAGTTATAAAATATCGTTTGTTACCTACACTGAAACTTTATAAGATTGGCGTCAGACTGGACATGGTTAATGATGATACAGAAAAGCCAAAGCCAATGGACGAAGTTAAACAATTAAATCCAAAGAGAATTGAGATTACAGAAAACGACAAACATTTTATCCGTGAATTACAAAAGGATCTGAAGGTGATTCCAGAACCATTTAAAGAGATGGCAGAAAATCTCAGCATCACAACGACAGAACTCTTTGCAAAAGCTAAAGAATATGAAAAAAATGGTGTAATGCGACGATTCGCAGCAATATTACGCCATCGAGACGCCGGTTTTTCTGCAAATGGCATGGTAGTATGGCAGGTGCCTGATGAGAAGATCGATGAAATTGGCTATAAACTTGCAGCTTTCCCACAAGTAAGTCACTGCTATCGTAGACCAGTATTTTCTGACTGGCCATTCAATTTATTTAGCATGATTCATGCTCGTACACTGGAAGCAGCAGAAAAGATTGCAGTTGAAATGTCAGAAATAGTTGAAATTAAAGACTATAGAATTCTGTTTAGTTCGAGAGAATTTAAGAAAGAACGAGTAAAGTATTTCGAAGAAAGTAACTGACATATACAGTAACACATTTTCCATTCTATTTTATTCTTATTGATAGATATTGTTTCATTTCATCAATTTCTTTATAAATATTCAATTAATCTCATTCCTCTTCAACTCTTACTCTTCTGCATGCTCAATTCAGACGATTTTAAATTCAAAATTGACTTTTCATCCTCTTCATTGATTTATTATCTAAAATATATCAAAAACTTTCCTCTTTTTGCTGTATGTTCGACTATAATTGCATATAATAAGTCAGCTCGATTTGTTGATTCCAATTGAGAGCCAGTGATATGTAACTTCAGATTCAATGTATTCTAATCCTGTCTTAATCAAATATCATTGTTTTTAATTTGGCTCAATATTTTATTTACTCGTTTTATTAGTTCTTCATTCTCAATTGGTTTTGGCACAAAGTATCTTTCGCCTAATTTAGGAAATACTTCTTTTCTAAATGCCTCATATTCCTGTAATTCGGTCAATGCTGTCAAAAACATTGTCTTGACCTTGGCATCAATTTTTTTTATTTGATTATATAATTCAAATCCATTCATTTTTGGCATTTTGATATCGAGAATTAATAAGTCATACAAATCAGGTTTAAAATTTTCTAATGCCAAAAGAGCATCATTAAATGGATCAACTTTGAATCCATTCTCTTCTAAAACTACGCTCAGTTCTAGGGTAATATCTGCCTCATCATCAACAACCATAATTCGAGGAGCCGAATTTCTTTTTTGGCTATTGATCATAAAAATTACAGAATGTAAGCTTATATTTAACAGCGTAGGCAACAGTATGGCATTCTTCTATTCCTTCACAATTTAGAAGGAGGGGATGAAGTAGCAACAGAAGAATAAGAGTCTTGGCGAATATAAAAGTTATTATTATAGAGATCGGTTATCTCTGCCATTTCGTTTTCACCCAGATAATTGCCATCGGCCATTTCCGCAAAGCTTTCAATCTCCTCAACATCAATAACGGTGGGTAACACTACTGATATTTCTTTTTGGGATAGTAGGAATTTGATTGCTAGTTGGGATATACTCCATCCTCTTGCATTTGCAATTGGTTTCATTTTTTCTACTTTTTGCAAAGCTTCTAGAATCCATTCTTTCTTTCTGTTGCTTCTATGGTCATTCTTATCAAATGCAGTTTTTTCATTAACCTTGCCAGTTAATACTCCTGAAGCATCAGGAACTCTAACCATAATTCCAACATCATCATTTTTCTTTCTTACTGCATTTAGAAATGCCCTTCCCGGATCCTGTTCCAAAAGATTGTAAACTGTTTGAAGACATGTAATGTTTCGTTTTTCTATGGCCAAAAGTCCTTCATCCTTCCAACCGATAGCAGGACCCAATGCTACTCCATGACTTTTGATTTTTGTACTTTGTACTAACCTGTCAAGTGAGATAAACAAACTATCATTTTTAATAGCATCCATTTTTGGATTGTGAAGGCTATAAATATCAATATAATCAGTTTGCAAACGGTTGAGGCTCTGCTGCAATGCATACTTTAAAAATTCAGGATTATGTTTTTGTGGTAGCTCATTATGGCCAATCTGTATAGCATCGTACATATCATAACCCCACTTTGTAGAATATACTACCTCATCACGCATATCTTTGAATGCCTGTGAGACTATTTTTTCACTTTTACCATTTCCATACATATCTGCTGTTTCATAAAAATTGATGCCCAGATCATAAGCACGCTTTAACATCCTGATGGCTTCGTCGTCATCTATCTTCTTGCCCCACCAATCTAGACCTATCGTCCAGGCTCCAAATCCTATTTCACTTACCGCAATTCCACTTCTTCCTAATTTTCGATATTTCATATTTTAATTTAATACCTCTTTAATCTCGGCTGCGATCTGATTGAATTTCAAATCTTCTATAACTGGTTGTTCTTGTTGTACGTGTGGTAGATGCAGTGGGTCGTTATTACTGTCTCTATTATTAGTACTGTTAGTAATCAACTGTGGAAATTCAAATTCAATCGAAATCCATGACCTGCATCCAGCCCATTCATGTTTAATATCTACCTCTAAAGGATTATTCATCTTATAAACTCGCAGTAATAGTACACTTATAGGTTTTTTAGGGTTATAGTCCATTCGTAGATTTACATAACGATCATTCCATATGTGATATTTTTCTAATTTTCGCAGAATTGACTTATCATTAACTTCTTTAATATCTATGACTTTTGCATATGAAGTTATTTTATTTCTGCCACTATTTGCAGTAGGATGATAAGGAGTAGTTAGTTGATGTTGTAATATAATATCTAAATTATTAATATAATCTGGTTGAATATATTCCTTTGACTGATGTTCAAAGGTTGGGAATAGTAAAAACTTGTTGTGCTTTATTTCAAAACCTTGCCTATATTCCATAATACCGCCTTTCCGTAGAAGCAATATTTGTCTGCCTTCTTCCAGAGCTTTACAAACTATTGCCCATTCTTTGAGTGCGGCCATCATAATTTATCCTTATCCTCCAAGACTCTTTATAATATCTATGATACCCTTATAAAGGCAAACTATCATAGGGGTATCTCTAACTATATATCTGCTAACTTGAGTTTCACGCAACTGAATTATCAAGTCTTGGAAGTTGATCAAGTTATTGGTCTCAAATGCAAGCATAAAATCCTGATCATGAAGGCCAAAGGAATATGATGTATTGAGTCTGATCTCTGGAAATTTTCTTCCAATTATTATATGTTCTTCCATCATTTTCTTTCGTTGCTCAAATGGAAGTAAATACCATTCCCTTGATTTTACAAAAGGGTATACGATGACGTACTTAAGGGGTTGTTCACCAGTTGCAAATCCTTGAGTGACTTTATTTACATACACAGAGGGACGAGATGCAGAGAGATACACTTGGGAAGGTTCAACATATTTTCCTAGAACAGTAGAGTATATTTTTGATGTCAGTGTCTGCATTTTTTCAACTGAATCAGAAATCATCCATAACATAAAATCAGCATCTGCACGAATTCCCAAAGTAGTATAAGTTCTAACTCTCATCTTTGTATTTGCAACTTCTATCAAACTCGCAAATTCTTTTGCAGCCTCTTCTTTGCCAAGTTCATTCAACCATCGCCATTTCGAATCAACTTTAAAGAATGAAAAATTCAGAAAATATGTGGATGTTGCACCTATTTGACCTCCTTTTTCTGCTGTGTCACTACTATTTTTTCCTGTAGTAGATTTTTCTGCACTGGATGCCATTAACGATTCAATCATGAATAAAAAACCATATTTTATTTTACCTCTATTAGATTAAATATACTGCTCTTTGCCTCAAATATAAGTAGAGAATGACAACCTCACCCATCATATGCTGCTACAGGCCATTTAACTATTAACCCTTAAGTATGACCATTAAAAATGTAGGCAATTTTTTCTTAGTTATTATGGCATTATATAGAGATTAGAACAAATGTTAGAAAGGTCCAACATTGAAAGCATGTAGAATAACTCTGATAAAAGGACCTGTCATTGGTGTAATTTTTCATAGGTGCTTCTCTCCATACTTTATTCTGAATTATATATTAAAAGGTATAAAATTTCAAAAAAGAATTAAAATAATTATTCATATTTGTAATGAAACGTGTATGTATTTCATTGATTTTGCCTTTAATGATTTTATACTATACGAAATACCACCAATTTGAACGATTCTATAGATGTGTGTGTTATTTCCTGCCATTTACGCTCTCGAATACTTTTTATCATTTATTTGTACTTTTAAAATATAATTAGTCAATGAGGTTAAAA
>DATFPS010000003.1:0-2774 GCA_035264705.1 Nitrososphaeraceae archaeon
AAGCATAGAGAACGTCGTTGCTTCTGCGACTATAAATCAAACTGTCAACTTAAATTTAATCACTCAGATTTTTCCTGATGTGGAATATCATCCAGATCAATTTCCAGGGCTCGTTTTCAGATTGAAAGCACCTAAAACGGCCACTTTAATTTTTAGTTCCGGCAAGATGGTATGTACTGGAGCAAAGTCTGAAGAGCAAGCGATCAAAGCGGTAAAAAATGTTGTTCAAAAATTAAAAAAAGGAGGAATTCCAATAGAACACGAACCTCAAATAGAAATACAAAATATTGTGGCATCAGCAAGCCTCGGTGGAAAGATTCACCTTGAGCTTGCTGCCAGAGTTCTTCCTCGGAGTATGTATGAGCCTGAACAGTTCCCAGGGTTGATCCATAGAATGCTAGATCCAAAGACAGTAATATTGTTGTTTGCTAGTGGCAAATTAGTTTGCACAGGTGCCAAGAAAGAAAGCGAAGTATATAGAGCCGTCCATAATCTCCATACATTATTAGAAGAGAAGAATTTAATGATCTACGAAGGTTAATCTGTTTCTAATCCTTGGTCTACTTTTTGCTTTATTATTTCTTCTAGAGTATTTCTATCCAATAGACCTTTATCGTATAAAGCATTAATCAAGTCTTTAATCGTAGCTATCGAAATAAGCCTTACATCCATTTTCTGCAATTTCTCTTCCGCTCCCTCAAGCCTACTTAGGATAGCAACGGCATCTTTAACAATGGCCCCATTCTCTCTAATAACTTTGATGGTATTACTCAAGGATGTTCCAGTTGTTGCCACATCGTCAACTAGTAACACTTTTTCACCTGGTCTTAAATAGCCTTCTACCATTTTCCTTCTGCCATACATTTTAGATTCTTTCCTTACGTAAATTAGCGGTTTTATCATTTCATAACCCAGTGCAGAAGCAAATATTAGTCCAGAAGTTGGAACGGAACCAAGTGAATCAAAATC
Organism: Nitrososphaeraceae archaeon; assembly: GCA_035264705.1. GTDB lineage: Archaea > Thermoproteota > Nitrososphaeria > Nitrososphaerales > Nitrososphaeraceae > JAJNBK01. The sequence goes on from DATFPS010000003.1 coordinate 970, forward strand.
TGAACCAATTTCTCTGGTTATGAGATCTCGTAAGGCAATTATTGTAAGACGAAAATACCTAGGGAAGCTTTGCAACGTCCTCAAGTCAATGTAATAGGGGCTTTGCTTTCCACTTGCTAATGTATATAGTCCGAATTTTAATGAGTTAGTTTTAAGAAGGAATAACGCTATTTCCGAAACAAAATTTGCCTCCATGCCTTTCTTATTGATATGAAATAGATTTATTTTAACTGATCATCAATTATTGACAATGCCAGAGATATGGCTCAAATATGGTACTACAGATATAGTTCTTGATATTAAATTTGAAAATCTGCTTAAACATGTGTCATCAGACTATCCATTATTGACTGATGATGATATTAAGTCGGCACTGCAAGATGTGATCATAGGAGACAATACCTTAATTCTCGCGTTATCGGGTTCTAGATCGGTTGCTAAAATCATTACAATACTTTCTCAGATGGCGCAGCCGAAAGGTTACGAAAAGTTAACCGTGGATGTTTTCCCGGATATTTCTGAGGCTCTAAAATTGTATATTACAGATACAAAAATCTCTTTAAGACGAATTGATTATCTTTCCTTACAAGAAAGACTCCGTAGATTTCAAAATGTCATTTTTATCTCGCATGTAACATATGATCCTCTATTCGGATTCAGCGGTACGCCTACACTAGTCTTACGCAATTTTATGAAGGACAAGATGTCTGAAGCCTTCCAATCTAGAGCAAACGATCTTCCATCCGTTGGTAATAAAGGAACTCCACTTCAAATTGCACTTAGTTATTGTGAAAGTATTCCAGCATTATCTATCGAAGTGGTAGCAAATTATCATGGTATTGCGGGCATTTATTATGGAAATATCTTACAAAGTTTCAATGACGCAGTTACCAAATTAAGCGCGATCTCCACAATTAAGATAGAACCAACAAAGTCTGCGATCGTCAGTATGAGCTGTGAAATCCCTTCACATTTAACTCTTACAAATGCGCTAAACACATTATGGAACTCAAGCCACATAGTTAAAGAAGGTGGATCGGTCGTGTTGATTGCTGAAAATAAGCTAGGTATTGGTGGAGGAGCATTACAGATGTTTATCGAAGGAAAATTAAATATGGAAAAGGCAAGAGAGAGTACCTCATACATACACGGTTTAGAACACCTTGTCTTCCTTGAGGCGTTAAAACGGAAATATGAACTTGGTATTTTATCAACAATACCGCAATATTATCTTAGAACGCTGCTTGGTTTTACAACCTATAGTGGTACGAAAGATATTTTACAACATCTATTAACAAAGCATGGAAAAAATAATAAAGTTTTAGCAGTATCAGACGGCGACGTGATATTATTAAAGGCTATGATATACGCTTTTATTGCCATGGATATTTTCATTCATTTCACATTATATCAATAAACAAAATTTCTATCACAAACAACATCTCGCTCAATTGACTGTCATTTTTGATATATCTAATATATAAGGAAGTAGGCGATATGTATAAAACAAGAGTTGAAGATTATCAAATACGAAGTTAAGCATTTTAGTAGAGCTATAATGTAATTTCTTCTAATTAAAATAACGTAGATGGATAACATTAGTTGATACAGGATTATCCTAATCTATAGAACATTATCCTCACTTTTATAAAAAAATTCACGATGAAATAGTTGATAAGATTAAATAATTTGTTTTGTCATATTCTAATAATTGCAAACTGCACTGCGAAGAGTAGGTGATTATGTTATTAGGCATTGTGAAGAGAAAGATCTGGCATCGGTTATTGACATTAATATGATTACTC
>DATFPS010000004.1:0-6377 GCA_035264705.1 Nitrososphaeraceae archaeon
TTAAAGGAATTTCAAGAAAGAATATCAATATTTGCAGAGATCAAAATGCTATTAACTCCATATTTTGCTCATCAAGAGCTATTTAATATGCTAAAACTATTGGCTATTGAATGTATTAGAGGCGGAAATAACAATTTTCTGAGTCAGATGTTAATACTGGTTCGTCAGACAGTAAAGTTTAGACAAGATCTAGATCAGCTTTCGTCTCCAGAACTGCCTTTATCTGTGAACAATAATAATATGGCCGTTACTGATAGAGCAACTTCTTTAATTGGAAATAACAGATTCATTGCTCAAAATAACTATCAAAATTATTCTCCTCCTTTTACTTCTCCTCCTCCTCCTCCTCCACTTCAACTACCACAACAACAAGGACACAATTTTCATCCAATATTTTTTCTTACTTTATTAAGACCACCAAGGAGTCTAGATGAGATAAGCAATATTATGCATAATATTTCTTCAAAACCATAACAATAAGCAAATGCATATAATAATTCTCGTTAGATACCTTTGTATCAATGTGTTGGACAAATTCTGTCAATTATTTTATCCTTAGAGGAATCAATGATCTAGTTCACAGAAGTTCCTTGATTCAAAAAGAAAAAAACACAAAATAATGAAGTATCTAGTCAAGGATAGATCCACTCAGATATAGAGAAGGTACTGGAGATAACCTACACTATTGTTTCATGTAATATCCAATATTTAGAAGAACTAGCAACAGAAAATATTTTAGATAATACAATTACTTCGAAGCTATATCAATTAAATAATATTGAATGCACTGCATTGCAATAAAGACCATAATATCAAATACCATTGTCTTTTTTAATTAGTTGAAATAAAATGAGTATCGAATCTATACCAGTATCTAGCTTTATGACAAGAAATGTAAAAACAGAGACTGAAGATCAAAATATTCAAGCCATTTGTAAAATCATGAATGAAAACAATATTGGGAGCGTAATTGTTATAAAAATTATAGATGGCAATAACCAGGCTGTAGGAATAATTACAGAAAGAGATGTTGTCCGCATATTAGGATTATTGCAAACATCTTTACTGCTAGTACCCTTACGGGAGCATATGAGCAAGCCCCTTGTTACACTCCGACCTAATAACTCAATCAAAGACGCAATACAGACTATGCAGTTAAATAATATCCGAAGAATTCCAATAGTTGAAAAAGAGAATTTAGAAGGCATAATTACTAATAAGGATATATTCAAAGCAATAATGAATAATCAAATCCCGATAAATGACTTGGTTAGTAATAATGCATTGATAGGACAAAGCAGTGTAGTATTCGATCAATACAGGGAATACTTGTTTAGCGATAATTTTATGCAAAGGAGATAATAAAAACAGTATCATTAATTCATCATTTATTAAAAACATCAATTGTTTTTCATTATAGTCTATGTTTGTAAAACACTTGCTGTCATATTTCAGCTAAAGAAAAGAATGTTTCGTGAGATTTTTCAACTATTCAATGAATGAAATCGCTAAAGCTAGAATAGTTCCAATGACTACGATGTCTTTTCGTATAGGAAACTAATATGTTATATTCTATCTCTCTAGAGTACGCTAGATCACATAAATTGAATATAATATAGGGACTTTATTTTTTTCTTGCTTGAGTTAATAGTATCAGTTTCATTACTTAACTCAAATCTAAATTTTGCCTTTAGCGTTTGACCCTTTTCAAATGTCAACAATGTCTCGACAATATCGGTATTATTATTAGTATTATTATTTTCTTTATTGATCTGCATATCCTTAATGTATTTGTTCTTCATATCTTGGTCATCAAATTCTTCAAAAGCAATTCTATATGAAAGAGATTCATTAGCCATAATTGCAACTTTCATAAAAGGTTCGATCTGTGACCAGCCTCTTAATCCTTCTTCTAATTTACTAAATGGTTCAAGTACTATAGCATTAGGTAAGAAAAGATCCTTCAAACCCTCGATATCTTTACTCTGGATAAGTCTAAAATATTCTGCTATAATTTCTTTATTAGTAACAAATTCTTTCTTGGACTTTGACATTGTACCGCCGCTTTTCAATTTTCATTATTTTAATATCGAGTAATAGTTAATAACAACGAGGTATGCACTGCAATGCAATATTTTAGTTTGCTCTCATTTACAATCAACAATCACTCATGGATCTCTAAAGTGTAACTTCAGCAATAGTTGTATTTGGAGTAATACTGGACTCTATTCTTACCTTAGCCAGATTTTCAAAAATTAACTCCAACAGCTCTTTTGTAAATAGTGACCAGTTTTCTCCTAATTCATGCTGTATTATAAAGACATGTTTTCGTCCAGCTTCTATTTTATGATCTGCTTTAATACCTGATACTTTCATGTATTCTTCCAATACTGATAGCACTGCCCATAGGTTGTATTGTTTTTCCATAAACAAGACAGAATCTTTCATTAAGCTAAATGCAATCTCTGCAGCTTGTTTTATAATATCATCTCTATAAGGTTCTATATCCTTAATTCCATTATTTTTTGCTATTGTAATTGCCTTGTCAATTAGAGAAGATAACATTATCTTAGGTACTGGCATCATACCAATCCTGTTCTCATATCTGTCCCAATCACAGTATCTCTTTAAAACTTGGTTAACTAAAACATTAAGCGAAATTTCTTTTTGATTAGCTTCGTGTTGTAATTCATCTATAGTAAACGAAGCAAGTCTAAAGGTAATGCTTCTGGTTTTCTTACGATGGTCAGAAGAGTTTTGTGCATCTCTTCTATCTGGAAATTTATTGTTGTTATTCATTATATAATTATACTATAATTGACTATTCTACTGATTATTATAATTGTATATATTTTTGATAATCTTTCTATCTTAAAATCACAACTTATAACAAAAAGCAGTCAGAAGTGAAGCTGACCTTTTAAAAGATAGTGTGAATTGATATTGTTTGATATGGAAATGTTGCATTTCTACAATCAACAATATCCAAAATAACAACAATAATAATGAGCACAAAAGACAGTTGTTACTTGAGATATTGAGAACAAGAGGGATATCCTGATAGTGGTAGACATGGGAGCAGACTGCATTTGGGCAAACATTGGTAAGTAATGAAGTTTGGTTACTTGTTTTTTAGTAGATTGATTCTTAGTCAGACAATACGAGGTAGCATTTTCTTCAATAACGAAGATCCATGGCAAATCTAAATAGATGCTAAGATAACATATCCGCTAATATCTGTTGTATAATATATACTATGAAATGGTCAATTCAAGACTTTGTGTATGGTGCTAATGATGGTTATGTAACCACTTTTGCAGTTGTAGCTGGAGTTGTTGGGGGAGGGCCGCATAACTCAGAGCTATGAATAGAGCAATAACAGCAGATATTATAAAAGATACCCACATTGCATTTCCAGCAATGGCTGCTACATCACCGATTATAACATAAATTCCAGCACCTAATATTAAATCTACACCGTACATTACAGCCTGAAAAAGATTAATGCTACATTTTACTTACTGTTGCTGTTGTCCTTGTGGACCCTTATGCAAATCAGTCATTTGTTGTTACCGTCTTCTTGGAATAATTAGTTATAGAATACAATAAACAAATTTCTTAAATAATTTATTTTCAATGAATTATCAAAACAGGGCAGCTTGCCCTCTCAGATACACTTCTTGAAACGCTACCAAGCGCTTTAACTTTAGAGAGTCCACTTAAACCAACATTCCCTATTACTACTATCAAATCTACTTTCTGATTATTTGCAAAATCAACTATCTTGTCAGCAGGAGGTCCTCCTCCAACCAAAGACATTGTTTCTATTATAACATCATCCTTAACTGCGTATTTGTGTTTTTTCTCATCAAGCATCTTTGACATATTTGTTCTTACCTCTTCATTTAGATCCTTGATCAATTCTGAGACTGTTGTAACCTCTCCTGTTTTAGGTGAACGCATAGATCTTTCAATCATTGCAGGAACTAGAATTTCTTGGCAAACGTATAATAAAATAATATGCACATCATTATCATTAGAAGTATCATTATAATTACTCTTGACCAGCTTTGCTAACTCAATAGCTTGCTCCAGAGCATGGTCTGATGACTTAGAGCCATCATATGGCACTAGAATCTTTTTGAACAACATTAAATAAGACACCTCTACTTCCTCTATTCCTCTTATTTTAAGGAATAATTACTCCTCTACCAACAATTTCACCATTTTTTAATAGCTGTATAGCCTCATTTATTTCACTTAAAGGGAATTTTTGGATATAATGTTTTATTTTGCCTGCTTTTGCTAACTCAATAACCTCACATAATTCATTGTAGTTTCCCCATAATGACCCATATACTTGATATTCTTGAAGTACTGCTCTTACTAATGGTATTTTTATCTGAATTCCAAATAATCCAACTATTACAAGGGATCCTCCTTTATTTAGAATTCTACAAGAATCTTCAATAGTAGCCTCTGATCCAACACAATCAATGATTACATCAACTCCTGTACCTCTTCCTTCAGTAATCTTCATTATTTCACTTCGAATATTTTGGGAATTAGACACATTTACTGCATAATCAGCTCCAAATTTCTCTGCAACCTGTAGTTTTTCTTCTTTACGATCTAAACCTATTATAGTAGATGATTGCCCTAAAATCTTTGCATATTGTATGGCATATGAACCAAGTCCTCCTATTCCAAATATAGCTATAGTTTTTCCTGGTCCAAGCAAATGTCTAATTTTTTTAATAGCCCTATAAGGGGTAAGTCCTGCATCAGTAAGTGGTGCTAGTTCTTCTGGATGAATACTGCTCTTACTACTACCACTACTACTATTATTAAACTGCTTATCTACCTTAATCAAAAATCTATACGATGGAACCAAAATATATTCAGAATAACCTCCATCATAAGCAGAAAGTCCTGGCCATCTTGGAAAGTTACAAAGTTGTTCATCACCACCTTTGCAGTATTTGCAAATACCACATCCCCATCCGCCAAATATAGCAACAAGATCGCCTTTATTCATCAGCGCTGAGTCTGGTACTAACTCTCCCATCTCTTCAATCCAACCAGCTACCTCATGGCCAGGAGTCTTAGGTAATTTAAGAGGAAGAACGTCTTTCCATTCTCCATTCATTAAATGCAAATCACTATGACAAAGCCCGGCTGCTCCAACTCTAATTAATACTTCTTCACCATGAGCAACTTTGGGCTTAGGAATACTATCTATCACTAAAGGTTCTTGATATTCATGGATTCTTGCAGATAGTGTCATTTCATTATTTTGACTGCTAGCAGCATCATTTCTATATATACCTGTATTTTTTTCCATACAATCAAGAAAGAAATTACTACATTTATTTTAACAATCAGAATTCACTGCACGACAGTGAATTCTCAGTAGTCATTTTATCCAACAACAACAACATTTGAATCAAAACAGAAGAAGAACGGAATGTGACAAGACACTATCTATTCGAATCTACAACTCCACGATATTAGGCTTAATATGTTCTTGATTTAAGATAATAAATCAAACACCGTTTCCAATCTCATTATTCTATTGTATTGCTAATCTGTCACTTTTATCTTTTGTATATTTCAAAAGTCTCTCGCCTATGTATTTAATTGAGATAATATGATTTTCTTGTTACCAAGAGAAAGGCTAGAATATGTCTCTGAAACTACCTAAGTTGGTCTTCTATGCTTTCCTTTGGCTCCAGAAGTTTTGTGATTATCGCTAACTATACATCTGCGTACTCTCTTTATATATATAATAAGAAGAGATGCTCAAGAGAAAAAACCTCTAGAGTGTATACATCAATATAGAAATTACTGAGGTTAACAATGAAATGTTATATCGTTGTAGCGAATTTAATCTCTTCCTCTCAGATAGTAATGCAATTAAATTCTTACATTAATGTAGTATTATAGTGGTCTGACACGATCTCTCTATTAAACTATAGTTGACTTTTTAAGATCACCATTATAATATATAATATCTATATTGAGTCAGATAACAGGAAAGTTTTCAAAGATACTAGTTACAGTAGATGGTTCAAATGAATCGATGGATGCAGCAGACTATGCTATTGCAATGGCTAAAAAAGAAGATAATAATACTCATCTGATTGCTTTACATGTGTTATTTTCACAATTAGGATATGCATATTCTACAAACCTATTTGGCCTAGTCACTCCTAGTTCAATAAACGAACTTCTAAAAGATGCTAAACATGAGGCTCAGCAGTGGTTTGATAAAATTAAAGAAAAAATGTATGAAAATGACATTCAATTAAAAACAGAAGTGGTTGTAAGTTCTACATCTGTAGTAGCTGCGATAGTTGATTATGCTGAACATGAAA
>DATFPS010000005.1:0-2248 GCA_035264705.1 Nitrososphaeraceae archaeon
AGAGGTATACCATACGGTTTACCGAGGCTAGGGAATGAGAAACGAAAAGAAATCCCTTGCCTTGGTGATAATTCTAAGCTTATTTGCCTCTTTTCTTTTAGTAGCATCCCTAATTATCCTTCTGGGACTAAATGCACTGTCCATAGGGAGTCTATTTGCTGCTGCGCTTACTTCAGGCTATTTGCTGATATTGTTTAAGAGACGAAATAATGACTTACGGCATGTCTCTCGATGGATCCAAGTACCATTTATCTTATTTGCAATCTTGGTTATTCCTGTAATTACTACACTATCAATCTTAATCATTTACTCTTATGGAATCTACTTACTTATTATTTCACTCATGATACCATTAACTTTCGTCAACGTCATGTTTTATTTGCCAATTGCAATATATGATAAATATCTCTACAAGAATGTGCATACTAGACTACTAACGTCTATACCTGTTATTTCTATAATTGTGCCCGCCTATAATGAGGCTGCAAACATTAAACGCACTTTAGATTCTATTGTTGATTCTGATTATCCTGCCAAGGAGATAATTGTAGTAGATGATGGCTCAAAGGACTTGACATATGCCATAGCATCACAATATTCGCAGACTTGTAAACACTGCAGGATCAGAGTTATGCGAAAGCAGAATGGTGGAAAGGCATCAGCAATGAATTATGGTTTACGATTTGCAGCTGGCGAAATCATGGTTATCGTAGATGCTGATTCCCTCATAGAAAAAAATACGCTAAAAGAGATAGCAAAACAATTTCAGGAGCCCAATGTTGTTGCTGTTGCAGGAACAGTCAAGGTTTTTAATGCAGTTAATATTTTGACAAATTGCACTGCTTTAGAATGCGTCGTTGTACCAAATCTACAGAGGCCAGCATTTAGCCTATTTGGAATAGTTATGATTGTACCTGGTGCATTAGGAGCATTCAGCAAGAAAAGGTTAATACAATGCGGATTGTATGACAGGGATACAATTACAGAGGACTTTGATCTCACAATTAAAATTGCTAAAGGAGGCGGAAAGATAGTTGCTATACCTGCAATTTCATATACGGAATGCCCAACTACTGTGAGAGGATTTTATAAACAGAGAATTCGCTGGTATGGTGGCGTTTTTCAGGGCTTGTTAAAACACAGTGATGCCATGACTAGTGGCAGGTACGGTATGTTAAACAGACTTGGGTATCCGATTACATTATTGATGTTTCTTATCCCTCCTTTCCTAGATTTCGTAGTTATTGGAATTACAGTTCTTGCAATTGTAGGAGGCCTACCAGTATCTTACCTAGCCGCATTTTCGCTATTCTTTGCTTTTCAATTTGTTCTATCTGGAATTGCCATTATAATGGATAAAAATAGACCCTGGAAGCTAATTTTATACGTCCCATTTAGTATTTTTGGATATAAGCAGTTAAACAACTTTGTTATAATAAAAAGTATTTTTGATATAATAATGAGAAGAGATCAAAATAAATGGTAGAGAATATGAGATATGTACAGGGAGTCACTATTAAGAATGAGGCAGTTAAATAAACTATCAAACTAATTACTTTTCCACAAAGGATGATCTGCTATGATCGGATATCCATACATCTGAAATTATAGATTCTGTATTAGACATAATTTGCTTGGCTTCTAGTCAAATGCTAGAAGCAGGCCTTCTCATCATTTATCGTCTGCTACCACAATCATGTATCTCTATTAACAAAATACGTAATGTCTCATTTCTCAGATTGTAACGTGCTGATAGATGAATAAAGTTGGTCCTGATGAAAAAATTATTATAGCATCCTTCTGTCGATACAACATATACAGCAATCAAGGCTTATACCCTTCCTTCGTGTATTCACGGATACTTCCGTCCGCTACAATTCGTACTGCCAAATATAAAATTAGTAGTAATTTCATAATTACAATGACCATATTGAAAGAAATTTGAGCAAATTTTGCTTGTTCCCTTTGCATAGAAATATCTCAAAGTTGTTATTGGTAAGTTCATTTTTATACAAGTATTATTATTCTAACGGTCGATATGAATAATAAAAAAATTATATAATACTCAAGTAGAACCAGAATATTTTGTATTTTATGGTTATTTATGAAATATTCTGTACAGATCTTGGTTTATATGGAGAAATACGTTTAACTACTACCGTCAAGATATTAATGACGCAGACTGCCCTCTTTTCATCTTTAGTCTCTTGCTTTAGGCATCCAACTACTATTATCATTTCTATATGCC
>DATFPS010000006.1:0-8708 GCA_035264705.1 Nitrososphaeraceae archaeon
CGAAGTTATTCAAGGACCAAAGAAATCTATACAGCGGATAAAGATTAATTAAATCATCTAAAGCATGACCGTCATTTCATGTTTGCTATAATTGCTTATATTTCAAACAATACATAATAAAAATTGAGGTAAAATATCCTAAAATGGAAAATCAGATAAGATCGTTTTCTATGTTTTTTACTTTAGCTTTTTTGTTAGAATAAGTAATAGATAGTAAACAAACATGATCTTTCTATGATCTTTAGCAAATTCATCACTACCATTGCGGACATGTACTTGTCTGCATTTTTATAAAAAAGATTTTTATTTATATTATTATTTTTATTTATCACAACCACACCAACTTGTTTTCACATCTTACAACGTTAATAATATCATAACATAGGTATCCTCCATTCTTAAAATATCTGCTTCTCTAAAACATCATCTGATTTTATATGTATTGAACTAATGCCAAATCTTGAAATTTTTTTTATTGTTATATACGCCGTATCTTACTCGCCAACAATCCTTGCTAATATCATAGCCATAAGACCGCAGATGTTTGATAGAACTAAATTGATCAGAAGTATTATTACTGTGATTATATCAAATCACTAATAGTTGTATTAATAAATTGTCACATATTATAACTATCTTCTATGATGATTATTCTCTAGTGGGTGTCTAGCTTTCTCTATTAGGTAATATAATTATGCTTATTGACTCAAAAGATGTGCTTTAAGTTCCTAATGCAACATTGTCTTTTGATGATTGAAAAGGCAAACCCGCTTTCAGTCTAGATATACATTTTTGATCTTGCCAAATACATTAATTATTATCAGGATTATCAGGGGATTGAAATAAAAAAATAAAGATAATTTTTTCGGTTATAACATTATAGACTACTCCATTATTGTTATTAGTATTTTGCTTACTATAGAATATTCATTGCTCCTATCATCAATAATAGAGTCTAAGCTAGATGTTATAGTTGTCCATTATATCATCTGAGAAATGATCAGTACTAGCAATTATTATCACCACCATTTTCCAAATTGGTAAACTATAGAGTGATCATTTAATATGTTATTATTATTTAATGTAATATTCAAAGGTACTGCAAAATAAAAAATATTATGATGTATAATTCATAGGAACTTTTTTACAATTGCAATTTTTTTTGCATATAAACTTCCTTCATTTTATTAAGTCCCCACACTAATATAATTATGATTATAATGGCAATAGACGCTTGCGTTAAAGATATGATAAGCCTATCTAATCCATTTCTAAATAAAACAAAATCTATTGGAGCTACAAAATTTATCAGAAAAGCCGTAATGGCCAGTATCATTATCCACATTACTGTGATAAATCCAAAAAGACCGGTAAACCTCATCTATATACCTCCTGACAAGAAATAATATTGTATAAAGATCGAAATGAAGGCTAGTGATGAAGAAAATACTGCTAGATTAGATATATAATAGCCAATTTCTTTTTCTGAGAGAGGACCTTCTGCTAGTATTAATCTTACAAGAGTTATAGGTGCATTCTTTTCTTTAGATGCTGCTAATTTGAAATCACTCCTCATAACCGTAGGTCGCTGTTTGACTTGTCTATGTTCGACAATTTTCTTAACGCTGGCAAGAAAGAGAAAAGAATTCATTACAGCAGGCAGAAGAGCAATAACACCTATAATTTCAGAATTACCTGCAATTGCAACTGCCCCGTACATGGATCCCATTACCAAAGTGCCCGAGTCGCCTACAAATATCCTGCTTGGAAATTTATGATACCTGTATAATGCAATCGTTCCAAACAGCAAAGGAAGTGCAGCGAGAAATACTTCATTATTACCAAAGATAGCTATACTTACTAAAAGTGGAATAGTTGTAATAATTATAAATCTAGTGACGACTCCATTTAGAACATCAATTGAGTTAATGGTATTACCAACAATTGGAATGATCACTAGTATAAACGGTACATATAGAAGCGGAATAAACGCATTTCCAAATATAAGATTTAGATTAGTTCCATGAGCTCCAAAAATAATCAGAGGAATAGCAGCTGCTATCAGTGCGGCAGGTTTGAACCAACCTGGTAAAACTTTCCTATCATCTATAAATCCTACTATGAATGCAATTACAGTGGTCAACGTTATGGCCATAATTGTGATATCTAATGTTAAGAAGTAAAGAATAATCTCAGCTGCTGCGATCCCGCCAAGCAACACAGGACCAGCTGGTCTAGGAACATTGGGTCTTCCAGGCTTATGATAATCTTGTACCACGCTACCTTGTGTTATTAATGATCTTATCATTTTAGGAGTTGCAATTAATGTGACTAAGAAGGAAACGGCTGAAACAATCACTCCATAAATTAGAATATTATTTCCAAAAGACAAATCCAGCATCTGCTATTACCAAGTATATAATTCAGATTTATATAATTCCATAGTAGAATAATTGCTTTTAGGAAGAATAATATTTAATCTTATTATGAATACGTGATTGGCAATAGTTAATAATTGGTCATAAAACAGATCTTATCGCCTTATACAAGCATATTAGAATCTATTGAACAGTGTTAAAAGGCGAAGCACATATGGTAGAAAATCGCAATATTTCTATAAACGATTATAACGATTTGGTTTGAAAAGAGAAGTTGAATTGTGAATTATATCCTTTCATCAGAATCTATCTATCTATCTATCTCATTTTTGTGTCTAAATGATTTCTCTTGTTCTATCTTCTTTAATTGCTCTTTTAACTTAGCTGCGACGGTTGGTCCAATTTTTGAAATAGCGGAAAGCTTTGAATTAGATACCTGCAAAATTTTTCTGGGATCTGTAAGACCAGCATTATACAACGCTCGAGCTCGTACTCTGCCAATTCCTTCAAGAGCAACAATTGGAATCAATTCTTCTTTTACACCATATTTCATCCGTGTTCGAAGATCGTGTATTTCTTTGAGCAGATCTTCCCGTTTAAGCAATTTTGCAACTTCATACAACGAGTATGTTAACCAGTCACCGATCTCCATCATTCTATGCATATCCCCGGGTTCGACCCCAAGATTATCGCTTATGATCCTGTCACTAGTTTCCTCTATCCACTCATAGAGAGCCAATAGACTCCTCGAGCAATCATATTCACTTATTTGATAAAAGAGTTCATGACTACGTTGCTGAATTAATGAACTTAATTCCTCAAAATCTTTTTTCCTCAGCGATAGTTTTGGATAGAAATCTGCACTAGTAGTAATAATATGAAGAAAAGCTAAAATATGACTGTCATTACCATCATTATTTTTTCTTGTTGTAGTAGGTTCGAGCGCACCTATTGCTTTTCTAAATTCTACTGCAGTTAAAGGATCAATATAAAGTAGTGTTGATTTTCTTCCAAAGTCTGTAGCGACATATCTATCATTCCTACATTTGATAAAATACTCATTTTCAAGATAACTCAAGGCAGCATCAATTTTGAAAACTACAGTATTTTTCTGATACTTCCTTGCAAATAATGTACTTTCAAATAGATGGTAAATTTCAGTTTTTTTTATTCCAGGAACTCTTACAATAGTACTAAGAAGATGAACCCTTATTGATCTGTCGTTCATCAATTGTGAGCGTAGAGGCTCGGGACTACCTAGAATATAGTGGTTATACAGATCTTCTGCACTAACTCCTGATTCTGCCACTATTATTGCTTCTCCAAAAGTGTCATATTGTGGTCGGCCTGCACGACCAGAGAGTTGTTTGTATTCTAAAACACTGATGGGGATATTTCCACCATATTCAGCATCATAGCGTAAAATGCTTGCCAGAATTATACGCCGCGCAGGTAAGTTAACGCCTGCGGCCAGTGTTGGAGTAGCAGTTAATAACTTGATTACGCCTTTTTTAAATGACTCCTCTACAATGTCTCTGCTTGAGGACCCTAATCCTGCGTGGTGGAATCCTACACCTTTGGACAATAGATGAGAAAGATTTCTTGTTAGTTCAGTATCATCATTTTTATTGAGGATCTGAGATGATAGCTTTAATGCCCTCTCCCGAGCAGATTTATCGATCCTCTTATAAACTGCTTCTGCCGCCTTAGCGGCAAGAGAAAAAGCACGTTTACGGGTTTCTACGAAAATTAAAGCTTGCCCACCATTCTTTAGGGAATCAATTGCAATATCTATTGCAGCAGACGTAACACCAACAGAAGTTACAATTTTGAAGCTAGTGCCATCATTCATACGAATATTCCCATTCTCATAAACTCCTTCTACTAACTTTGTTGGTCTCCAATTACTTTCAATTAATTCGCATTTAAGCCAGTCTGCAATATCGTCAGAATTTGCAACTGTTGCGCTTAACGCTAGAATTTGTGATTTCGGATACATTTTGCATATAGTAGTTAGCATCATCTCCAAAGTAGGGCCACGCTCTCGTTCACCAATTAAATGAACTTCGTCAGCCACAAAAAGTCCTACATCAGAAATCCATTCAGCGCCGTGTCGCATAAGTGAATCCATTTTTTCATTTGTTAAAACAATAACATCTGCATCTTGTACTTCCTTTCCTGATGAATTATAGTCGCTGCTGGCAATTTTGACTCTTATCTTTCTACCCATCATATCTAAACCCTCAAGTGCACGAAAATCATGGTATTTTTCTGTAGCTAGTGCCCTTAATGGAGTAAGATAAATAACTTTTAGACCCTTTTCTATTATTTTTATTGCAGCCATCATTGCAATTAGTGTCTTACCACTGGCAGTAGGAGTGGTAACAAGCAAGTTCTTGCCCTCTAGAAGACCCTTTGATAGAGCAAGTTCCTGTGGTGGATAAAGTGAAGAGTAACCTAGTAAATCAAGCAAGATCTTTACTCTGGTGTCTGATATTGTTATTGTCATGCTTTTAGCATAGAGATAAAAAAGGGTTAATATTTTTTATTCTTTCTCAATAAAATGTCACTTCAACACCAAAATATAAAAATCTTCATTCTAAAGCTGCGATATTCCAATTGAAAATAATTTATTGAAAAAGCATGCTCGTATTCTACAGATAAATGTGTTTTAGAAGCCAGTTGGGCTGAATAAAAGGTGTGCGATAGAATAATTCAACTTAATAATAACTGCGAATAGTCTGCGTCATCGCCATAATATTCGTAGTCACCAAGTCCAACTATTAATTCTAGATTTTTGTCTATATTGTTTACAGTATCCTGATGCATCATCTATACATCCCCATTTCCTGCAGCTGCAAAGTTAAAACCAGATAAAGTTGCTGTAGTAGTAGCATATGCATAGTATTATTTGTTATTTTCGTATCCAAGTGTACTTATCTGAAGTACTGCTATTGATAAAACTGCTATAGATCAAGAGAATAGATTGAACGAAACGTAGAAGTCTTACCAGAATACACGATGTTCATTTTCCTATAATAGCATTTAGTTTACACAGATTGGTTATTATAAGACTTTATATATGATTCTCAATACAGAAGAAAATTTTCTTTTATTGGTAGATTATTAATAGTAATAACAAATTATCTTAACTATGCTTTATCGCTTCAGTTGATTTATAAATATTTTTGTTACAATTCGTATGTTTGCTTTATCTATTATTTATATTATTATTAGGTTAATACATTAGGCTATAGCTAATAGACAGCAACACTATGGAGATCTTGAAATTGATTGTCATCTGCATCTTCAGTACCCACTTTGTTATGAATTTACCATCTGCTGCAAATTTCTGTATTTGAAAATTGTCCTGTTCAGCTACATACACATTATTGCCTGATGAATCTACGGCTATGTCATGGGGCCTATCTAATTGGCCATTTTTGGATCCTTTAGACCCCCACATAGTAACAAAGTCTCCATTATTCGTAAACTTTTGGATAGGGTTATTGCCATCATCAGCAACATAAAGATTACCAGAAGGGTCAACATCAATACCTGCTGGACTATTCAACTGTCATTTGGCATCTCTTTCTGTACCCCACTTTGTTATGAATTTACCGTCAGTATCAAACTTTTGTATTACGTATATTGGACTATAATTCTGCTACCTAGAATTTCATCATCGTAATGAATGTGTGGACTTAATTTAGAAATCTGTTAAATGTCATATAATCTACAGACTAATTGATGAAACTAAAAAGCACAGTGACAGTAATGATATTTGTTATTGTCATAGTAGCATTAGCAACTATAACAGTGGGACCAACTATTGATCTTCCAACTTCAGCGTTTGCAGGAGAACAACAACAACAAAAAAGATTCGTTACAGAACTGACAGGGTTCGAAGAAGTTCCACCGGTAAATAATACCTCTGCAATCGGTGTAGCTGAATTTAAGCTAGGACAAGATAATATAATGTATACAGTAAATGTTACAGATATAGAAAATGTTACAGCAGCTCATATCCATAGCGGTCAAGTAGGTGAAAATGGACCTATTGTAATCACATTATTCAAAGAAGATCCTCCAACAACTGCAATGACAACTGGAGTATTGTCAGAAGGAAACATCACTGCTACCAATCTAGAAGGTCCAATGGCTGGCCAACTGCTATCAAACCTTATTTCTGCTATGCGCAATGACCAGACATATGTCAATGTTCATACACAGCAGAATCCAAATGGAGAAATTCGTGGACAAATACTGAATGGAACAAGCGCGATGATGATAACAAAATGATATATTCATATCATGTTTGGACAAGTTTCAAATCATTTTGATGATGCTCTCCCAATATACCGGAAGGAAGAAACTTTAATGGGGTAGGGCCAATAGTATGCATAATCGAATTCAGAGTTATTGTATTTTCCTTTTTCTTCAAAATTAACTAAATCATTAAGATCTAACTTATCTCCAATGGAAGCCATACAATGTACCTCTTCCATCCATAGCTAGTATTAGGCGTAAAGTTAAATCCAATCTTTATGCACTTGTAATAGCTACCAGTAGTCAATGCTGATCAGTTAGATAAATCAAGAATTGATTGCTGCTTGTATTTCTACATATCTAATCTCTTCAAACCCTTATTTTGCTGTTCTGCAAATAGTATTATTAATAAATCAATTTTTTAAATCTCAAGATCGTCAAATCAAAGTTATACCTACAGAAAAGAAGAGAAATCAGAAAGTTTTTCATAATACTAAGGACTATATTGCTGATTGATTTAATAACATAGCCATAGTAGTTTATTTGGAAATATCATCATTCAATATGCAGTAATATATACTAAAGCAAGATTGTCCATATACTTTTATCGAATGTATTTCTTCTCTTGATAATTACTTATCCGCTCTTGCCACCATTATTGTTTGACGATCACATTTATCACCTTATAGTATACATTAGCTTCTTATTGGTTAAAGATTATTTCAGCATAGATTCGATATCTCATATAAATTTCATAAATTGCTCTTTATCTTTGTATTTATTTATCTTGTTTCCATATTTGGAAAAAAATATAGTAAGTTTTTGAAAGAATTATAAAGTATTTAGACTAATATATTTGAGGAAATTGCTATATCACAGAGCTGTAAAAAAGACCAAAATTTTGCATCGGTCTCAAGCAATAAATGCTGTATTGGATACTTTTTCTGATGCGGAACACAGAATAGACGTTTGTGGTAGTTCTAAATTTCTGTCATTGATGTTTTCATTTGAATCAATAAGAAAGGCAATTCTTGCTTCTAAAAATAAAGGCATTAGACAAAGATATATCATTGAAATTACAAAAGAAAATATCCAATATTGTAAAGAGCTAATGCTATTAGTTGATGATCTTCGTCATTCAGATCGAATTGAAGCTAACTTTGTACTAAATGAGACAGAATATATAGGTTCGATAATTTTGCAAGAAGACGCATTACAAGCCACTTATAGCAATGTAAAGGAAGTGGTAGAACAGCAACACTATATTTTTGATAATCTTTGGAATAAATCAATACATGCAAAAGAAAAAATAAGAGAAATTGAAGAAGGTATAGAATCAGAATTTTATGAAGTCATTACCGATAATGAAAAAGCAAAGGATGTATACATCAATCTTGCAAAATCAATAGAGAAAGAAGCTCTACTACTATTTGCAAATAGCCAAGCCGTACTTAGGTCAGATAAATTAGGAATTATTGATTATCTAATAGAAGCATCGGCCAAAAGAAGAGGGACAATGAAAGGTGCAACAATCAGGATTATCTGTCCATTAACTGTAGAGAATTCACACGTAATAAAAAAAATTATGGAGAATGCACCTGATATTAGAATTCAAAACAGCAGTGGCTCTCATTCTGGACTATTTGTAGTAGATAGATCAAACTTTATGAGATTTGAACTTAAAGAACCAAAGGCGGAAGAGTTTTCAGAAGCTATTGGATTTGTTGTATATTCAAACAGCAAAGTTGGTGTAGATTCCTCCAACGCATTTTTCGAACTACTCTGGAATGAGCGTATTCAATATGAAAAACTAAGAGAATATGAAAGACTAAAAGAGGTACAAAAGATTAAAGATGAATTTATCAATATAGCAGCTCATGAGTTACGAACTCCTATACAACCAATACTAGGATTATCTGAGTTCTCCAATCTAAAATAAAAGATGTCAAACAGGTTGAATTAGTTAGTATCATTATCAGAAATGCAAAAAGACTACAACGACTCACAGAAGACATACTAGATGTTACAAAAATAGAAAGCCAGTCACTAAAACTAAACAAA
>DATFPS010000007.1:0-3756 GCA_035264705.1 Nitrososphaeraceae archaeon
ATTATTATGTTGTTAATACTATTTGACGACAGCTGGAAAACGTATTGTAATCTTAGGATCAGGGTTTGGTGGATTGACTGCAGCTAATTTATTGCGAAAAAATCTTTCACTAGAGCATCAAATTGTAGTTGTTGATAAAAAGAAATTTTTTATGATGGGGCTTGTAAATTTATGGATTCTCAGTGGAATTAGAAGATTAGAAGATTCCCAGATTGCTTTGAACAAACTAGAAAATAAAGAAATTACATTTTTGAACGATGAAGTAACAGCAATAGATATCTCTAAAAAATTTATTAGAACCAGATCAAATAATAAATTAGAATATGATTATTTGATAATAGCATTAGGTGCAGAACTTGCAGCAGAGGAAATTGACGGATTTATACGCAATGGAGGTTTTAATCTCTATGATGCTGAGCAAATTCCAAAACTCAGAGAAAAGATAGTTGCATTAAGAAATGGACGCATAGCAATCTGTATAACAAATATTCCATATAAATGCCCACCTGCCCCCTATGAAGCATCTTTACTCATTAACGATATTTTGGTTAAAAATGGAATGAGAGATTCTATTGATATTGATTTCTATACACCTGCTCCAATTGCGTTACCTGTAGCTGGAGCAAAATTAAGTCAAGACATCGTTAACTTACTTAATGATAACCATATTAACTTTCATCCGCTACATAAATTAAAAGCAGTTGTAGACAAAGAAATAATAGAATTTGAAAATGGAAATAAGACAAATTATGATTTGTTAATAGGAATTCCACCGCATAAAGTTCCTACAGTTATAAAAAGTTCTGGCTTGGTAAAAGAGGGACAAAATTGGATTGATGTTGACAAATTTAGTCTTAAAACAAATTATGAAAATGTTTTTGCAATAGGAGATGTAACAGAAATAAAGGTTGATCAAATGGCCGCCGTTATTCCTAAAGCAGGAATATTTGCAGAAGGTCAAGCAAAGTCCGTTAGCCACCAAATTATTAATGAAATTGCAAATCAGTCATATAATGAAAAGTACGATGGTAGAGGTTTTTGTTTTATGGAAATAGGAAGTAAAAAAGCAGGTTTTCTGGCTGCTGATTTCTATAATATAACAGGTCCAATTACAAGGCTAGATCCACCTTCAGAAGAATCATATAAAAAGAAACTTGATTTTGAGAAGAGCAGGATAAATGAGTGGTTATTATAATTGTTCTTTAATATTGTATTTTCCTGATAAATATTTATCAAATAATGATAATAACCGCAAGTACATACTTTGCCTAAAAAACATCTTTTATATATATAGAGAGAGAGAGACAGAGACAGAAAGCTCAAGAAGATCACTAATTCAAATAATAATAATAATAATCCAACTTGGATTTTAGAATCTATTTAGATACTAAAATTAGTAAATACCTACTATTCCTTGTCATCCTCCTCCTTCCCTATTACTAATGGTTTGAATACCAACCAACACTATTTGTAATGATAATAATAAACAACAACAACAAAAATAATATAGTGTCAATTCTCCTCATTGTATAAACTACTACACATGTTTCTCATGATTCATAATAGTCAATAGCGCTGCACTTTTTGCAGCAAGTTCTGCTGTTTTTTCAGATATATCATCACTTCCTATTATTATAATATCCTTATCTTCTGGTTTTAATTTTTCAATCAGCAAACTCTGAATATATGATTCTTTCTTCAATGAATCATAATTAGTATCAGGCATTATAAATTTACCATCTTTAAACAACATAGTGGTAGCACCTAATGCTCCCATTTTTATGGCAGAATCTCTTTGTTCTACTCCTGACTTTATGGCAAAACTAAATTGTTTTAGCAAAACTACATAATTGAATTTACCTAGTGCAATAGAACACTTTGGAAGATTCATTTCTTCAGGAATATGAGATAGTAGTTCTGAAAATATTGAAGTAGCTTTACTTGTCATTTTTGTTCCGGCATTAGTAGATTTTATCATACCATGCATTTTCAAATGTTTTAGTAATGTTTTTATTGTGCCTTCTCCGAGAACGAGTTCTTGACATAGTAAATCTCTACTTATGTGTCCTCTATTTTCCATAAGCTGTAATGCTTTGAATACATGTACCATATGAAAGGAAAGAACTCTGCTGGGTGCATACCTGCCTGAAATGTTTTCAAGCATTTTAACATACTGATGCATTATTTCTCACACTGTTGACTTCCCATTGAAAAATTTAATTGTATTTCCTTAAGTTCTTCCTGGAATACTCAGCCCAATGAAGGATCTTGTGTTGGACAAACCAACCTCCACTTTAAATAATAGCGCCTTGTGTAGATGCTAAATGTTAATTAGCAAACAAATTACTAATGATATTAATGCAGTACCAAAGACAGTAATTGGTGTGTTGTTAGGAATATTGGTATTAGGAGTGTTCATGGTAGGATATGATCAAGGAAATCTTTTCAGTCTAGCTCAAGGAGACCAAGCTTTTGATACTATGTGGATGCATGAGTTCTATCATGACATGAGACATTCTGCAGGATTTCCATGTCACTAGTTAGTAGTATTGATGTAAGTAAAAGGCGTTGAGTCAAAAAATATGAAGGCACTGACCTTTCTTGCAATAACCCTTATTTCTGGTGCAATTGCTGGAACTATATTAGGGATAATTAACCAAGTTATAATAGAACCATATATCGACAAGGCAATAGACATAGAAATAGAAAATACTGCAGTCACAGAAGGTAAAGTAATTAACCCATCTGAAGTAGCAGGATATCGAATATGGCAGAAAGGTGGAGAAATTGTTGCTGGAACTATATTAGGTACATCTTTATCAGCATTATTTGGAATAGTCTTCATATATAATAGAACTTCGTTACCAGGTTTAAGTAATAAGAAGAAGGCATTAGCTCTGGCTGGAATAATATATCTTGTGTTATTTTTAATTCCTGCATTAAAGTATCCCGCAAATCCACCTGGAGTGGGAGATCCAGAAACAATATATCAAAGACAGACTCTATATGTTACATTTATTATCATATCAGGATTCAGTGCTCTAATGCTGGCGTTTATATATAGAACGCTTGGAAACAGATTATCAATAATAACTAAAAATATTATATTTCCATTAATTTATGCTGCGATAATTATAGGCGCTTATCTTGCTCTTCCGCCCAATCCTGATAAAATAACAAGTGTTTCAATGGATCTAGTACAAGGATTCAGAATCTCGAGTGCATTTACAATGGGTATATTCTGGGGAATGATAGGTATAATATTTGGCTCAATGTGGGATAGGTTCAAACCCCATGAATCACCAAAATCACAGCAATTTAAATACATATAACTATTTTTATTTTTGAAGACGTTCATTTTGAATATATTGCTGTAAAAACAAAAGCAATAAAGACTATAATACTAATACTACCAAAAAAGGAATCATCAAATTGTGGATGAGCCTTCTTCTTCAATTTCTCTTTTTCTTGATTTAATACATTCTCAAATCTTGTCTTCTGTAATTCTACTACTTCCTTTACGCTAGAATATTGTGATTTTAGATTACATCATGTGCTTCTTTTGTATGTATGTGTATGTATGTATATATATATCTATATATCACTATCAAATTATTTGTTTAATCTTCTCTGTATAATTTATACGTTCATACGACTAAAGACTCTGCTGTTGTCAGAATTACAATTTGGATTTGCTATTCCTCAAGGATGGCGGGATGATCTACCATCCTCCGCTGTAGAAATCGATCCAGTTAA
>DATFPS010000008.1:0-7600 GCA_035264705.1 Nitrososphaeraceae archaeon
ATACACGATCGCCAGGAGCAAAACCATTTACCTCCTTTCCTGTTTGCGTAATCTCACCTGCAATTTCATGTCCGAGCCTTGCAGAACGCATACCGTACTGACCATAAACTTTCTCCAAATCGGATCCGCACAAGCCGCATGCGCGCATTTTAACGATTAGATCTCCATCACCTAGTTTTGGAGACGGCACTTCGTCAACTAAAACGGAGTTTTGATCTTTAACAAAGACTGCCTTCATCAACCGTTCTTGTGAGTGCTTCTATAAAATATATATGCTAAACAGATATCGCAATTGTCATAGTTATCCTATTTGCCACATTTCGTTTTTTCACGTTTAGAATGCCACTTAAGGGTATTTAATTTACAATCAACAGCTGTTTGCTAAATATTTTCAAGCAGTTAGCTGTGACGTGTCAGGTCTTTTCTTTCTAATCGGAGCATCTTAGACTTTGCAACGTCTATTGTATTATTAATCTAAAATTATATCTATAGTACATCGCGTCATATTATTTAGAATATTTGTGAGGCTTCTTTTTAAAGATTCTTTTACAACCGTCGCAGCAAAAGTAATAGGTTTTATTTTTGTGGTTATGTATTATAGCAAGTTCCTGGTCCATTTCTATACCGCAAACAGGGTCGACAGGCATCATTTCGAACATTTACATGTTTCTATTTATATTTATCCATCTGCCATACTATTCATGCTTTTTATACGATCGTAATTCTAATATCTCGGATTTGTTTCAGCCTTTCTATATGTATATACTTATCAATGCGTTCAGGATCCAGTATAATTACCTATACGGAAATTCTATCGAAGTCTATTGATTTTATTTACTCAATTGAGTGCTATAAAAAATGATTTAGAATAAATAACAAATATTAGTCTATTAAACTGTTTGATTACAAATCACCATTATTGATCTAGTTCTGAACATCGTCTATTTTGATAAATTCTCTTACTTAATCGTCAAAAGATATTGATATTACTTTTATTATTGATCCAGGAATTTATGGTATTAATATGTCGTATCCATCAATTGAAATCGTCTGCGGCAAATGCGGTTGTATAATCAATAAGATGATAAACTTAAAATCAGTAAAAGATGTATTACGTTCATCTAACGGCAGATGTAACACATGCGGGATTCAATTAAATGCTACAGAATTTACTGTTAAGACAGAAAAGCATTAAAAGAAATATTATAGATCATTTCATATTAAGGGGATATGAAAGATAACTAATACAAATGCTATAGAGTTATATGATAATTAATGTAAGACCTAATTGTATAATAATCTTAACTATGTTAGATTATCAACAATATTCAAAGATTGCAAATGTGATTACATATTGTTTAATGATCCCGATGCACTAATCAATTTCTATTGTTAAAAAAATTGGTCTTAGTAAGAATAAGGCATTTTACATGTAACTAATTTAGTCAGAATTCAAAATCTATCATTATATTCATAAAGACAAGTTCATGATAGATAACTCTCTTGAAGCATTTGCAAATATCAATCTACTATTGTTACATCTTAATATTGAATGCAAAGCCTTGATAAACTTGAGAATGACCTAGACTGTAAAGAACTCTGATTGTCTAATGCACGTTGAGACAAATTGTGGATAAGCTCCATCTTATCAAAGGATACATTGTATTCGGTAACAGGGTTTCAAAAGACAGTGATAGATATTTACAAGAATACTTAGACAAGGTAGCATCAGTAATTTCAAGATTATATAGTTGAATTAAATAGCGTTTGAACAGTCTTTTTATATTCTAAATCACTCAACGGAGGAATGTTAGCGATTTTAATATTTTGTTGTACATGTTCAGGTTTCTTTTGGCCTATCAATGGAGAGATGACTGCTGGAGTAGAGCGTATTATTTGAATTAGTTTTTCAACTTGATCTGTTAATCCTGCATAGTCGGGTATCTTTGCATTAAGCAATCGACTTTGGAACAAAGGAATACTTGTAAATACGCCTATGTTTAATCTTTCAGCCGCTTCTAAAATGGTCAAATTTTTTATCGATTCAACATCCTGATTTTTCAGAAATATAGATTCGTTATATGCCAAGTTATATGGAAGTTGTATAAAGCGAAATCCGTGCTGTTTCCCACCTACATGTTCTGCTAGCTTCACAATTTCCTCTAACGATAGGTATTCTCTGTCACGCCGGTGTACTCGAAAACAAGTCCATGTTGCCATTCCGTAATACTTGATTTTATTAAGAGAACGATATTCTTCATAAACTTCAAACACCTTTGATAGCATGTGCATAAATTCTTCTCTACTAACATCTTCAAACCAGCTTTCAAAGGCATTATGAACGTAAACAAGGTCAATACATTTCAGATGCATATTGGCTAATGATTTATCAATACATCGTGCAATGTAATTGGGTTGTATGACATTGTAACCAGAGCTTATATCATTAGGCTTTATTATTTCTGTTGATATAAACATTTTCTGCATGTATTCCATCACATCCACTGCGGGATAATCCCCATCGTTTGTAATGTAACCATTCTTAGTAGAGATAAAAACTTCATCCCTTGATATAATATCGTCTTTTATAAGACGACACAATGCTCTACCTATACTTTTCTCTGACTTCATAGCCCTATAATTGATTGCAGTATCAATTACATTAATCGCTCCTGATTTAATAGATTCATAAACTGCACTTTCAATATCCTTATCATCTTCTGAAGATGCTTGACCAAGATAGGTTCCCATTCCTATACTTGACAAGTATAGATTATCAAAAATACGAAAATGAGTTGCAGGTTTTCCTTTTTGAATTGCGAACTCTAAATATTTTTTTGTTCCAACAGGCGTTGCAAAACCATTCAATAAGTCAAATGTACTGGACATATGATTCTCTCTTATAGTAGTAGGAAAATTAATATTTTAAGGATTAAACAAAAGTAATTCACCGTAATGTTTGTATCATGTAGTTTTAGACTAGCAAACAGTAGTTATAGCTGTCTGCGATTTTATGAAGTTTCTGTTTTTTAAATATTAAGAAGATTGTTCATACAGAGTCATACTTTTGTATACTTAAGAAATATCATGCGGTTTACTATACAGAATGATATTAACAGACAAATCAATAACTGCTGATATTGTTTAGATTTGGTTAAACAGACTGATTTATAATACTAAACTAATAGCCAACGAGATGCCAGTTATTCTAGAGTATAATAAGGTTGTAGTCATGGCTGGTACTAGTTTTTCCGCTTTTTGATTATTTTCCTTTAATTGTCTGATAGCACTCACAGCCGCAGGAATGGATATAAAAGATATTAACGAAAACAATTTTGTATAACCAAGTAATATACCGACTGCAATGAGGCCATAGCTTACAATTACAAGTAATGGTAATAGCTTTGCTCCTCGCTTCTTTCCCAAAATTATAACCAAAGTGCGTCTTCCGTTGTCGCGATCTGCATCATAATCGGGAAATGAATTAACGAATAAAACAGAAGCGGATAACGTTCCCACAATAATTCCGATATACAAAGCAGACGTATCTATCAATCCTGTCTGAACATAAAAGGTTCCAATCACGATCATAGCGCTTTTGATAGCGACGAACAACTCACCTAATCCTACGTTAACTATCTTTATTGAATAGAAATAAATAGAAAGGATTGCGAATGCCAAAATGATGGCAATCGTTATACCCCTTATCGTAACAAAATAGACTCCTATTAAAGATCCTAATAGAAGAAACGACACTCCAGCAACATAGACTGTCTTTGGCTTAAGAAGATTTTCAGGTAATATTCCAGTTCCTCCACTAAATTTAGTCCTTTTTGTAACTTTGTCGATGCCTCTTCTATAATCCCAGTAATCATTCAATAGATCAACGCTAGCATGAAGACAAATTACGCCTCCACATGTAATAATGGCATAAGTAATATCAAAGGCCCCGTACTTCCAAAATGATATTGTTAAACCATTGATGACTGCAATAATAGAGGCAAATAGGAACCTTATTCTAATCGCTCTCAACCATATTGTTATCATTATCTATTCCTTCTATAACCGGGGATTATCTTTTGTATATTTTTTTATAATAATAATCATCTACTTTGCTTATTGATCTTTTCCTCAGAAATAATATATGCTGTATTTTAAACAAATAAAAGTCAGAACTCATAGTCAAATTAATTTTTCGTAGAACAAACGATATACCTTACGAAGCATAAATAATAAAAAAAGAAGACGATAAAAACATATAGAGAATGCGTCGCTCTGCTTAATGTGATATCATATTTCACCGCCAATAGACTCGGCTGAATTTGACGCACATAAGGACGTTGCCTCAATAGTGACAGATTTTCTTTGTAGAAACAGAGATAAAGGATTTTCGGCGAAAGAAATCTCCAAGGCATTAGGAATAAGTGAAGAAGATGTTAATCATGTTATGTTAAAGGTTGGTTTGGTAGATCTCATAGCCGATCTTACACATGGTGTCATAGCAAAGAAAAGATGCACAAGACGAGCGCGATTACAGTTCAAAATCGAAGATGTTACCATAAATCAGGTAACATACTATCGTTGTATTGAGCAAATTAATAATATCTGATTCCACATTATTATTATTATTAAATAAATAATAATTTTGTATAGAACGACTTTGGATTTAGGTCTTATCTGATAGGCGCTATTCTTAGATTAGGATAGCGCAAATTTATTTTTATATATAAAGCTCTATAATGGTTAATAATTGAAATCTATTGTTATAGAGGATTCGATTTACCTCAGTTTGAAATTTTCTGTAATCAATAATATCGTTATATTAAAATATATATCTATAAAATAATAGATGCATTAGAAGTATAGAAAAGCGCGATAATACTATTGAATTCAAAGGTAATCATATACAGAATGATTTGCCTCGCTCTGACGGTATTAATATTAATAGAGAGAATATTCTCTCTGCGTTGCGTACATCTTTTATTGGTAGAAGAATATATCTCTACCAAACCGTTGAATCTACCCAAACAATTGCTCTTTCTTTAGCAGAACAAGAAAAGGATAATCTTGATGGAACAGTTATTGTTTCTGAACATCAAACAAAGGGAAGAGGAAGAATGGGGAGAAGTTGGATATCGCCGCGTGGAGGTATTTGGCTGTCGATTATTCTGAAACCAAAAATAAAAAGTAGCCAGATCACTGTTCTTCCTTTACTATCCGCGCTTTCTGTATCTGATGTGATTAAGAAAATGACCAAGTTAAATGCTAAATTGAAATGGCCTAATGACGTTGTCATCGACGGACGAAAAGTTTCCGGTATTCTTTTAGATGTAAGTACTGAGGCTGATAAAATCGATTTTGTTGTAATAGGAATAGGAGTAAATGTTAATATAGATGTCAAAAAAATTTATTCAGATATTGCTAAGTCCGCAGGTTTTTATGACATTACGTCATTACAAAATGAACTTGATGGAAAAGAAATTGAAAAGTTCGATTTTATACGATTGCTTTTGGAAAATATAGAAATGTATGTTTTTCAATTAGAAAATGAAGGAGCAGGAGAAATTATCAAAAAATGCAAAAAGATATCTGACACATTAGGAAAAGAAGTTATTGTGAAACACTCAAATGAAATAATTCAAGGAGTAGCTGTAGATATGGATGAAAATGATGGATTTCTGCTCATAGAGACGCCATATGGCTGTATTCATAAAGTTGTTTCTGGAGACGTGATATCTAAGAATATTAAGAAAAAATAAGATAATTTGCTGTTTACTGTTCTTTTTGATTGGTTTTACCATTACTCACTAAATGATAGACGAACAAGGCAATTGCCTAAAATGTCTTCTCATTTAGGTAATTCGTCTTATTGTTAGACACTAATGATTGTTATTTGAAACATGCTAAGGATGTAGTTTATCCATACTATATGCAAACAGCATATACACTACACTCAGAAGATAATGAACCCAATTTACTAAAATTGTCTGATAATCATCTCAATATGCAGTTATGAATTAAATTAAATTATTTTTTATATCTTTTATCCTTCTTTTGGTCTTTGAGTGCAGACATTATCGCATTTAACTTATATTCTGTCTCGTCCCATTCTTTTTCTGGAATAGAATCGATAACAATACCGGCTCCTGACTGAACATATGCTCTATTATTGTTTATAAAAAGAGATCTTATTGTGATTGCAAAATCACATGAACCGTTAAATGAAAAATAACCCAACGCACCTGCGTATGGTCCACGAACATTAGGTTCTAATTCATCAATAATTTCCATTGCACGTACTTTTGGCGCGCCTGAAACAGTTCCAGCAGGAAATAATGCTTTGAAGGCATCAAATGAATCTTTACCATTTTGAAGGCGACCAACTATATGGGATACTATATGCTGTACGTGGCTAAATCGTTTTACGGTCATGAGATCACGAACTCTAACTGTACCGTATCTACATACGCGCCCTATATCATTCCGAGCTAGATCTACTAACATTGTATGTTCTGCAATTTCTTTCTCGTCATTGAGTAAACTTATGCTTAATTCTTTGTTCTTATTCTCGTCATTTACTATTGGTCGTGTTCCTGCAATTGGAAACGTTTCTACCAAGTCTTTTGTGATCCGTAAAAGCATCTCTGGACTCGAACCTAAGATACATTTATCAGACATTTTTAATAAATACATATAAGGAGATGGGTTGATTTGACGCAGTGTCCGATAAACTCCAAGTAAGTCCCCCGTGATACCAAAGTCCATCTTCTTTGATAAAACTACCTGGAAGATATCTCCATTGTAAAGGTATTCTTTGGATTTATTGACCAAATCCATGTATTTTTTTTTGGTTATGTTTGTCTTCGGAGTAGAATATGAGAAAGAACGATAATGGCTTTTTTTAGAGGAACGATCTATTTGGGTTTGAATCTCATCGAAGCGACAATCATTTGTTACATGAAAATAATATGCGTGATTTTCTGTATGGTTGAAAAGTATGCCATCAGTGTATATTCCAAATTCTAATAATGGGAATTCGTTCTTTTCCTTTTTAATATTATCTGGCAGGCGTTCCCAGAACCGTATTGCGTCATAGCTAACGTATCCAACTGCTCCACCTATGTACCTGAACCGGTCATCGTTTATCTTTGGCATGATCCTGCGTAGTTGCGACAACGGTTCGGTTGTATCTACTTTTTCTATTATTTTATTTCTATTGCAGACTAGGAATGTCTTTGAATTGCAGGTAACCGTTATTTTTGGATCGAATCCAATAATTGATACCTCTGATAACTCTTTGGGACCAACAAGCGATTCCAATATGAATATTTTATCAAATAGGCGATAAAACTTTTGGAATATTTCAAACTGATTGTAATTAGTATTTAACTTATGTAACTTGACTTGAATTTTATCATTGTCGACGGTTGACAAGCCAAAAGTATCCACCCTTTAATTTAGATCCCAACGTGTTCGATGTAAGCTAAATGTAGACACCATTTAAATGTTGACGTTATTTTTCTTTTTGCTAAGTGTTTTTCTATTAATAAGAGAAACAAAACTCAGAAGTACAGTAGCAAATAAATTCTATAAGATATTG
>DATFPS010000009.1:0-6125 GCA_035264705.1 Nitrososphaeraceae archaeon
ACGGGCCCGTCGGGATTCGAACCCGAGACAGCCGGATTTCTTTCCGAAGATAAAAGTCCGGTACTCTACCTGGCTGAGCTACGGGCCCAGGTCATAGTTACGCTCGTAGAATGCATAATTTAATGTTATACATACAATATAATAAAAAAATTAATTGACCTTCATTCTTTATCAAAACGCTATCCTCTCTGTTTAGTATAGTCTATCAAGACTCTACTATTATCAAAGACAAAACAAAACATTTTAATTGGTTTCTCCAATGTCTTGATAAATGCGCCCGGGTAGTATAGAGATGCTTATCGGAACCGATTGTTAGCATCGTAAATTCCGGTCCAGTATGGGGGACTGTCACTCCTTCGAC
Source organism: Nitrososphaeraceae archaeon (assembly GCA_035264705.1). Lineage (GTDB taxonomy): Archaea > Thermoproteota > Nitrososphaeria > Nitrososphaerales > Nitrososphaeraceae > JAJNBK01. Next base: position 362 of record DATFPS010000009.1, read on the forward strand.
CCGGGTTCGAATCCCGGCCCGGGCGCTTAAATTATCTGCATTATCTTATTATCTTTAAATCATATGCAAGCATTTTATACATCTCTAGATCGTCTATAACAGCCATAAAAGACAATGTTTTGTTCACCCCTAACTCTGATTCTAATTCTAAACCATTGTCAGAATATATCTTTCCTCCTGCTTCATTTACAATAAGATATGCTGCAGCCATATCTGTGGGACGGATTTTACCTCGAAAGTCTATATAAGCATCCATTAAGCCCCTAGCAAAATAACATAGTTCAAGAGCATTTGCTCCAAAATGTCTTATATGAATAGCCTTTGAGATAAGCCTAGAAAGACGATTCAAGGTGTCTGCCGAAACGCCTGAAATATTCATACCTATTAACAGATCTTGTTGGAAATCTTGTTCACCACCATTACTGCTTCTACTTCCTCTCGCATAAATCCTATTTTTATTCCAATAAGCTCCTTTTTCTTTTGAAGCATGATATATATCTCCTGTAGACAAGTCAATAACTGCAGCATCTACCACAGAGCTAAGTCTATAATCAATTGAATACGCCAATGAGCAACAGAAGAATGGTATGCCTCGACTTGCGTTCATTGTTCCGTCTATTGCATCCATTATTAGAAAGCCATCTTTTCCCGGTATTCTTCCACATTCCTCGCCAATTATTGTTGGTTTAAAATGATGTCTCTGAATAGTATCTATAACAGTTTTTTCTGCATCAAGATCAATCTTTCTAGAGATATCTCCACCTGCCCCTCGACCGAATTTTTTATTACCTTCTACTGTTCCAATAAGATGTTTTGTATTTTGATATACTTCGTTACATGATTCTTTTAAAATGTCCACTATCAACATGATTTTTTATATCATGATCGCTATTTTCAATAATATTTAGTTTCGGTTTAAAAGGAACACAAGCGAGTAACAATCAAATCTGCTTAAGCTGAGATTTCTTTATCTATCTTTTTTCTTCTTTCTTTTACTAGTCTGTAGAGGTGGAGCTTCATTGCGAGATAAATGCTATAAAGTTGAAATTTAGATTGCATGATGCATTATTATTGGTCAATATTCCTTTTAAGCTTGACGGAATGTTTTTTCAATACCTTTTATATCAGACTATTTATCTTTACTTATCGTGCTAAGTTGAAAGGCGTTATCTTGTCTATTTATTCACTATTACCATTGTAGTTACCATTGATGAATTAGAAGCAAGTACGACATCTCCGTTATCCATTATGAGTTTACTATACAGCAGACCTATATTATAAACCACGCCTGTGTTTCCAAATACTGTAATTCTGTCGCCTATCTTGAACGGTCTGGTTATTGCCAAGTATAATCCTGCTATCGCATTCCCAATTATATTCTGTGCTGCAAAACCTACCACTAATCCCGATATGGTGCTAATTGATGCGGCTACAAGAGGGTCCTGACTAAGATATGAAATTATGATTGCAATGACAATAATAGCTCCAGCAATCTTTATGAAGCTCTCAATTGACTTAGCCGTACTTTGAATATATTCTCCTGCTAACTTGTAGAAGGCATTGCCGATTGTTTCTATAACAAAATAACCAATAACAGATACCTGAGCCACTTGTAAGAAGATCAGATATTGTTTTGGGAGCATCGGTCTCAAAAATGCTGTACTTAAAGTCAATCCCACTGCAAGTAGTATTCCGAGAATAATAATTCTTTTTGCAGCTAAGCGTTTTGTGATTGTACTGTTTGTGCTATTGGTTGGTGTCTTGTTAGTATCTTTACCCGGTTCATTCGTATACATAGTAAACTGGTTATAATGAGTAAAATTCAGATAAAAAATGTATTGGATTTAACCCGAAGCACTATGTTATAATTCTAGATATGACCATTTAAAAAAGTTAAAGTTCATGCAATGTTAAAGATGCTTCAAATATAAAATTGTACTCTTGACAATAGCTTGCTGTTTTCTTTTGTTTTTCGTCATATACAACCATAATAGTTTGTCAGAGTGATAACTAGAACGCATGTATGTATATAACGCTTATTCAAAATACTAGAACATTTTTGCTTTCAACAATTTTCCCCCAAATAAATAGGTCTACTGAAACTTTTCAGACATTGTTCAGTAAAAAAGAAATGACGTTTATATAAAGAATATGTATTAACTATTCTCGGGGGACACTAATTTGCTATTGTATAAAAAATTATTAGTTGCATTATTGGGCACATTACTTCTTGTTGTTGCTTTGGAATCATCGAGAACATTCCAGATAGCATCTGCAGGTCATGATGATGACGAGAATGAGGAGGATGTATCCGGCGACGACGATGATTTTGAAGAAGAGAACTCGATACAGATATGTTGTGCTTGGGGTGAAAAACTTGCAGATGGTTCGCTAACATACAAGATAAGTGGAAGTGATTCAGATATTGTGCAGGCAGTTCGTACTGCAATAGAAGACTGGGATTACAAGATAATTGGCCTTGAACTTGACGAAATAAATAAGAAAAAAAATGAGGCTGATATAGAAGTGACTTTTGAGAAGGACGGCGAGGAGATAGCTGGGCAGACAGTAAATAATTTTAATGGATTTGGTTTTATTGATAACGTGGAAATGACTATATCAAAAAGTGCCTTCGGAAGAGATTTTGATACAAAAACAGTTGAACAAATAGCAAAGCATGAAATGGGGCATGCATTGGGTCTTGGTCATGCAAACTTTGCTGGTAACCTTATGACCGCGCTCGTCAATGATGGTACGGGAACAATTGATGACTGTGAGATTAAATCTGTTTATGAGGCTAATCAGTGGAGGCTTATAGATGGCTCGGATTCTCCATATGCTCCAAGTAAATATAACATAGAATGCTGAGCTTAAGTTATTCTATTCAAAACTATGATGTTGTTTCTGCTGTACAATACCTGAGAGACAAAAATTTATTAGAAAAGTAAAATTTTTTTGGTAGCAATAAGATTCATTTTCAATCATCACAACAAGCACCTCACAATAGACACATAGTAAATTGTCAGGAGTCTGTTTTCCATTTGTCTTCCAAATTCAAAGGCTATGAAATACCTACATTGAAATACCTGTCAAAGTGATATCATCATTCGAGCATATCCAGTAGTAAGCCTCTGCCTTTTCCAGATGATTGAAAATGAGGCAATGAGGAGTATAGAGATTGAAGATGAAGATATAATAACCGAGTTCGTCATCAATTTGTTCTCTATAACTATACTTGAAGAAATTATATTATCGTAAAGATAAAAGCCAAGTGACACAAAAAGCAAAGAGGTTATGATCAACGAAGGAATTGAATAATCTCTTATAAGTTGACTCAATGGTCGTGGTTGTCTGACTGTTTCGTCTGTTTGAACTCCAAAAGACGTTGATGTCTCCTCTTCCTTATTATGTGTGGGATAGACAGCTGACTTTTTGTCAATTTCGCGTAATAGCTCCAGTCCCTCTTCAGTAATCTTGTATTGCTTAGAATCCTTGGTAACATAATCCTCCATGCGCTCCAAATGGTAATAGATTGAACCAGTGGAAAGTCCTGTAGCATTTCTGATGTCAGAGAATCCCGCTGAACCGTTTCTCTCCGCAATTGCTCTCAATATTTTTATCCTAGTTAACCTGGCACGCAGCTGAGTCTCTCCTGTCAATGGCGTTTATATATCATAAAATTATTTATTCCTTTCTTTCTTTCTTTCTTTCGAAGTGCGTTCCACGAATTCAATAGTTATGATTATGCCCAGCAAGACTTATACAGACTACATACAATCATCTCTAACACGTTGCCAGGTGGGGTCGTAGCGAAGCCAGGCATCGCAACGGGCTCCAGATCTAAAGATTAAGGCTAGTAATTAGAAAAGACACCCGTGGGTCAAGGGTTCAAATGGTTTGGGTGAATATCCTTATCAGAATAGATCCCTTCGGCCCCACCATTTGATTCTATTTCAATAGCTCAATGCGGCTTCTCTTGGTATTTGAGATATACTTCTAAAGAGTATTGATAGCAGTGACTTTTAACATTCATGTTGTATATTGTATTATTCGAAGCTCAAATTTAGGCGGCTTTCAGAATTTAGTTTTAGATAAAGGCATCTTTTTAATTATACTAAATTTAATTTTTGTAATGAAGATATACCTTTAACTCAATAGTATTCATTTAGTGTATACACTTTGATACCTCATTGTAAGAACCAAAATTTTGTTTTGCTTCCGGGATAAGCCTTCCCATGACTTGGCAGGCAGAATCAATGAATACTGTTTCAGGATCGTGTCTTTTGAACAGTTTAAAAAGTTTTTTTTTAGAAGACTCTAATTTTCTAAAATAAAGAATAGAGCTCTCTTCAATTATCATATCTGCATCAACACATGCAACTCCATGTTTTAGTAAATGTGACTCTAATTTTGAGGCAAATTGAGCAAAAAGAACCGAGTACGGATCATTATTAAATTCAGTCACTTAGTTTCCACCTTATGCCGTTATATATATAGATCTACATGCTTTTTAATTTTGCAGAATCTTGACAAATTTAGACGATTGAATTAATTTTAGCTTATAATTTGAATTAAATATGGAGTATAGGGCCCGTACTTTTTAAACCAAATACTCCTTTTCACAAAAATAGAGTGGTAGTCGATACTCCTGTAACATCATTGTTTTCCCATTGATGATTGTATATTTTTAACTAAGTTGTGATCTACATTAATTATCATGTTGATGATAAATTCACATCTCATTATTTTGCTCAAAATTAAGGAAAAGGTTATCCCAAATCTTCTAAATGAGTATTATAGATGATAGGAAAGTGTTCAATATAATAAGCCAGGTTAGATTTCACTAATATTATCTTTTGTTTTTTTATACTGATACCAAGTGGCAAACCTAATAATTGCTACCCCTGAGGCTATGATAAGCAGAGATGCCGATAAAAAGATGGGATTAATCAAAGATTTCAGAGGTTCGGGTGCAGTTGAAATAAATTCACATTTCTCATTTAAATTTTGACATTCTTTAAGAATAGGAAAAGCAATTAAGATGACAATGAACGTAATCAATAGTGCAGTTCCTATACAGGACAATATGGCCCCGGACCTAACTATTATCTGTAAACTCAATCGATTAAGAAAAAGCAAACCATAGTGATATTAATTTTATTATAATTATAAAGAAAGTTTGTTTGTATCCAAAGTTACAAAACGGTAAGAAGTATTCTTTGATACCTTGGTAAAGCGTTCATTATAGTATACTAATGGCAGACCTTTGTAGATATGTTGATCCCACAGATCATGAATTGCATCGAAATATTCCTTTCTTTTTTTTCCTTTCATTCTAATTATCTCATGACATAATAGATGAGAGATATTTGCACAATTAGTGTCTGCAAAGAAACGAACACGCTCATTATCTGAAATAGAATTCGTCGGTCTTTTCCAAAGAACCATAGAAAAGTTATCAGTCGAATATCCTTCGGTCTGGCAGTCTGTCCATAATGGTTTAATATATGCCAGGTAAAAATGATAGATCGTTTTACCTCTTTCATTATGATCTCTGGCTAGATAGCCAACCGACATCCGATCAAAAAATCTGCTTGGAATTACTGGTAAAATATCAGCTTCAACAGTAAAGTCAATATTAAAATTGTGCTTAATCCACCAATGATAAAATCTCGTCATCGAAGAAACATAATTCCAATCCTCTTTTTGTCTTTGTTGCCATTCATTGTTCTTGGCCACATAGATGAAAAAAAGTTTCTTAGAC
>DATFPS010000010.1:0-3103 GCA_035264705.1 Nitrososphaeraceae archaeon
AAGAAAAACAATTGCATTTGTAAGCCATAATATAGCTGAATCGGTGTGTCTAGGCGATAAGATTGTTGTATTTTCGAGCAGACCAGGTAGAGTAAAGAAAGAGATTAAAGTTGATTATAGAAGACCGCGATTGAGTGAAGATAGCAATTTACATGAATATCAGCGAAAAGTGTTAGATGAGCTTAAATCAGAAATAATTGCAGCTCGAAAAATGGAAGACAAATTTTGACCTTTAGCTGTCAAAAGATAATAATTTGTTACTCTTATCATATGATAATTAGATACACCTAAATTCAAAGGAAACTATGAACTGCAAGAAGAAAATAAACCCATAAATATAAAGGAATTAACGACTTGATAAGATGTATTGCTATACTCGGTTGCTTGTTTCATCAAATTTGACGTTCAGAATTTTCATTCATATTGCAAGGTAAATGGAATATATCTGTGTATTTTTACCACTTAATGAGAATTATATTTGAACTTGTATAAGAATATATAAATTTCCGAGAAGCTTTATTGTATATATGAATAACAATGAAAAAACCAAGATCTCATTTGCCTCTTTGATCTCTATTTTTGCCCTATCTTTAGCATCTATAACTATTGCAATCAACAGCCAAGTAATTCATATCACAATAGCACAGAAAGAAAAAGAAGATTTCGTTGATATGGAAATGGACAATGGCACGACAATATCAGTTGCAAATGGTTCAGGAATGATGTTAGATAATGATACGCATGTAATTGAAAACAGCACTTTGACAGTGATGGAGAATGGTACCATCCAGAACAAGAATGCATCTGATCCTGATAAGGGAAACTAAATAAATTAATTTGCAATAATTCTTTGATTCTTATTCACTTGCTTCGTACACCAACATTTAGTGCGTCTGTAAATCTTATCAGCATTCTCTTTTAATGATCTATTAACCGATATGATCAACTCTATAAAAAATGAGTAATTCTATAAATATTATGGTATATCGCGAAACTTGTTTCGGGTATTGTTTATGTAATAGTAAATGTTTATTTTCTTCCTTCTAGCCTGTTTCTAGTACACTTTAATAGAAGTAGGTAAGAAGTGAGTTGAAAGCAAAGTTCTCAATAAAGCGTTAGGATTTCTATGGTAATTATAAGGAGGAGATTTAAAATTCACTAATCATAGACAATAAACGACAACAAAAATACTGGATTGAAATAATGAAGAATTACAATATGATATTCGGTTTTTTATGATTCGGTTAAATTAACCATCGACACCTTTATTTCTCAGCTCTATATCTTCTTTCTCAGATTTCATATGCTCGTTGAGCGATTCAACCGTATCAAATGTTTGTCCGCATACTTTGCATGAGAGAATTTCACTTGAAGGCATGTTTTTGTACTATATTAGATACAATTGCCATTAAAATATATCTACTGCCAGGCAATAAATAAAACGGCCGATAGTGAGATTTATTGTCCTAGCTTTGTAAGCAGCTCTATTCCCGCTCTAAAACTATTAGGAGAGGAAATAAGAACTTCGTCTGCCATAGTACTTGCTTCTTTTATAAAATCAACAGGATTTTTTTCATATTCATTCCAATCCAACCCAATTATTTCTGCTGATCGCCTATTCTTATCCGAAGGCACCATTATACATGCCACCACTCTAATTTTAAAGGATTTTGCGATATCGACTATCTCGCCTAAGTCTGAAAGAGATGCTATTAACTGTGTTACCCAAGAATGTGGTTTCGCTTCAATTTTGTTTTGAAGTAACGATCTATTGTAGACCTTGCTTGGGACAGACAAATTCAAATGAATTGCTTTATCATACTCTTTATCATTTAAGATAGATAATATTGACGTAGGTTTAAGTCCAGAACTTTTCTGTCCATCAGCTGGCTCGTCTCCCCTTAAAATAAGTAAGCTTTCTACTCCGACAAGAATTGCATCTGTTACAAATTGGCAAAGTGATGTGAAATTTCTATCTCTTGTTCTAACGCTACAACTCAATTTCAATCTATTACCCAAGTTTTTTATATAGCCGGCGGCAGTAACACTGGATACACGTGGTATACCAAGGACGGAGTCTGTCAAATGAATACCAGTAGCAAGATTAATCAGTTCTGACGATCTATTTAATAAAATTTGCAATTCTTGATTTAGCTTAAAGGCATCAAAATGGTCACCAATCACTATTTTTGGTGGATTTAATTCATAAGATATTTTCATAGTATTTCTGCAAGGCTTCTCTTTATAAGATGGGTTTATTAAATGAGAGGCTAAAGCATAAAACTATTTCATATTCGCAATAGAAGAACTTTAGGATATACTTATTAAAAGCATGTATTATGCTCTTTATCCTCAATGTAGATTTGTATATTGTGTTTCTTCAAAAGGCGATACAAACAAAAATGTCAGTTCTAACAATGGCTTATTGATGACAAACAACTTGGTCTTAATTATGAAAATTGATATTTTGTATATGATCAGTATAAAATTAAGTCGCTTTTGTTTTGCAATAGCAACACAAATTTTATTTCAATAATTTCTATATTTAGATATATTGAATAGAAGTGAGATATATGTGCGTCTGGTTCCTTCATTAAATGCAATTACTAAGCATATTTCAGATCCGGTTCCTTTTCGCCTTGCAGCTGTGTTAGTTATAATTCATTATAATGATGATGCCCCTCATCTTCTTTTAACAAAGCGGAGCCCAAAAACAACTGCTCATGCAAACGAGGTGTCGTTTCCAGGCGGTAGCCTCGACAAAGCAGATACATCACTAGCTGATACTGCTATTAGAGAAACAAAAGAAGAAATTGGTCTAAATTTTCAAAAGTCAGATCTAATTGGTCATCTTGATGTAGTAAGAACCTTGACCTCTAACTTTATTATATATCCATTTGTTACTCTGCAAGATAAGACTTTGATTCCAAATATTCTTAATGATGAGGTGCAAGATATCATTGATGCTCCCCTTATAGAGACTCTCCAAACGATGGATAAAGACTACATCCACTCATCTTTTGAGGATGCATATAAGTTCACTTATCAAAGAGAGGTTATATGGGGAGCCACTGCCAGAATCCTCAAGCAATTATATGATTGC
>DATFPS010000011.1:0-3053 GCA_035264705.1 Nitrososphaeraceae archaeon
GGGATAGCATTCTTAAAAAGATATTGCGAAAGTTGTGTAAAAAACCATTAAGTAATGCTAACGACTGATCAAATTTGTTATAATTATCAGAGCCAAGGCTGCAACTGCAGCGCTGGCAGGAATGGTTATTATCCATGCATAAATTAGGTTTTTTCCCACTCCCCACCTAACTGCTGAAAACCTTTTTGTCGCACCTGCTCCCATTATAGCTCCTGAAATAGCATGAGTAGTACTAACAGGAATTCCAAACCACGCCATAGATGTTAGGATTGCTCCACCACCTGTTTCAGCGCAAAATCCCTGATAAGGGCGCAGGTTAGTTAAACGGAATGCCATCGTTTTCACTATTCTCCATCCGCCAAAGAAGGTTCCTAATGCAATTGCAGCTGCTGCTCCTAATATTACCCATATAGGTACAACAAATGATTTTGAATCTACTAATCCACCTGCAATAAGCAAAGCTGTTATAATACCCATGGTTTTTTGTCCATCATTGGCTCCGTGTGTCAGAGAAAAGAAGATCGATGAACCAATTTGCAATTTGCCAAAAATTCTGTTAACTTTTGATGCTTTAGATCGTTGCAAATAATACATGATAATTATAGCAAAAGCAAAAGCTACTGCAAAGCCAACTATTGGCGATACAACCATAAACGTTAATGTTTTTTCAATTCCCGATACTACTATAGCTTCGAGTCCCCCCGCTAACAATGCGGAACCAAGAAGACCACCAATAAGTGCATGACTGCTTGAAGAAGGAAGTCCGAAATACCAGGTGATCAAATCCCATACAATTGCGCCTATTAATCCAGCAAGAATAACGTAAACGGTTGAAAACTCTGGCTGTATGATACCTTTACCAACTGTAGCCGCTACAGCAGTACCAAATACAAATGGTCCAGCAAAATTTGCAATGGCAGCCATACTTACGGCATAAAGTGGCTTTAGTACCCTAGTTCCTACAATAGTTGCTATAGCGTTTGCTGAATCATGAAATCCGTTTACAAAATCAAAGAACAGAGCTGCTGCTATTGCTCCAAATATAATGATAATCCCGGGCTCTTCTACCATATATATCCACTTTTAACCATATTTTAAGGCTATGTTTTCAACAATGTCTGCAACTTCTTGACATCGGTCAAGAGAACCTTCAAGTGTCTCATATATTTCTTTTAATTTTATAATCTCTATTGCATTGTCTGTTTCAAATAATTCTGCAATGGCAGTACGATATATCTTGTCGCCTTCATGTTCATACCGTTTTATATTACGGCAACGTTCAACTAACTCATTAGCATTCTTTAACTTTCTTATTTGTGTCATTAACAGATAAATTTCTTGAGATGCAGAAAGCAATATCTTTGAAAGTTCTAACATATATGGTGTAGGCTCTCGTATTTTAAAGAGCACAAATCTATCAGCTGTTCCATCAGTAAAGTTTAAAACTTCATCTATTGCAGTAGCAAGTCTAGAAATATCTTCTCGGTCTAATGGAGTTACAAATGTCTGCGCTAGAACAGTAAATAATTTATGAGCAATTTGATCTCCTTCGTGTTCTAGATCCTTAATCTTGGAATTGCGTTCGGCAACCATTTTAAAATCAGTAACAAGTTCAAATAGAGATGATGTCGCTTTTACTAAATTTGCACCTTGACTTTCTAACATATCAGTAATAGTCTTGTCATTGGCACGTACCCATGAAAGCCAGCCCTTGCTCATACAAATTGCAGAATTTCAAGAGAAATATATTGCATCCTATAAAGAATAGAAGACTATCTAGTTTATTATCCTTTTACATGAGGCTGTCTGGTGTCTTTAATTGAACATATTATACTCCTAGTGAAAAAATGTAATAACAGATCGGGACATACAATCTAATCGCAAAGAAGTAATGCAGATTTGTATGCATACGGTGGATGGTCATAAACAAAAAAATTATATGGTGATTACTGCTTAGCCCTTAATGCAGATGAGGACTTAAATCTTTGTTTCAGATAGGCCAACGCTCTTATATAACATTCTTACGCATTCAGAATATGTTCTATATTTGAATTTTATTTCTTCTACTGGGATATCTTTGATTAAATGATCCTTTGTTGTATCAATTTTGTATTTTTTACTAATATCCTCTAGAATTGTATTAACTGTAGAATTTCTATATGATTCAACAATCAGCCTGCTCACATTATACACTGCAATCACTCCAGTATTTATCAAATTATCCTTGTTATTATAGGTAAATTCTATGTTAGATATTGCTGTCTAGTACTTGTTAGTTTCTTGTAAAATTTCCGGTTTAGGTAGAACAGTTTAAATGATTATAATATATTTTACTTATTTTCTTCGAAGGGTAGTAGCAATGCTTTGTAAGACTAAGATAATAGTATTCTGTATGAGAATAGACAACAGACCGAAAGCAGTTTTTAATTCAGATTTTTTATAATTAATTCACAAACAAATGTGCTTTAACTCTCAGACGTTGGTCTCTTTCAACAAAATATACTTTTGACAGTAATTGTGGAAAAAAAGTTTTGTTATATTATATACATATATCTCAATGGTTAGAAGGAAAATCATTACTATAACTTTGAATTATAAAGGAGAATTGATTATCTATAAATGCATTGCGTTACTGAATATATATTTGTGATATGACTTGTACGACTCCTATTGCTGATAGAGAGTAAGGTTTTGCAGGTTCTGATATGAACCTTAAAGAATGTGAATAGAGGCAGATAAACGATACATGTAATTATGTATTTGATTCAGGAATGTAGCATATGCTATCTCAAATAAAGCTGTGCATCCCTTGCATAAAGTGTATAATAATTGATAGACTTTTTCGAATAACAGGGTAGCTTTGCCTTTGTTATATCCACTATCAAATCCTAAATTTAATCTAATAGAAGAGATAGCATAGAGAAGACCAAGAATTTTTCAATTTGTCTAATTCTATTTTGAACCTACTAGCTTGTTTTTGTTGCTAAATATTCCACTCCATCTTTTAGATTCGGATTTTGTTACTGTAAAAGAATGTGGAATAATTGAGACTC
>DATFPS010000012.1:0-10574 GCA_035264705.1 Nitrososphaeraceae archaeon
ACTACATCATATCCAAGAACACTTATGTTTCCTGCAGTAGGCATTAGCTGTGTAGCGCATATTCTTACAAAAGTGGTCTTGCCTGCACCATTTCTGCCAAGCAGTGTAAATATTTGTCCAGGTTCTACATTTAAAGATACGGTGCTCAAGGCAGCATAACTTGAACCCTTATATATTTTTGATACCTGTTTTGCCTCAATTGCAAGCATTAAGTGATTCTATAGATAACAAAGGAATAATAAAATTGTTGATTAATAAACTCATCTCACTAGGCTTATTGTTTTATAATATTTATAGCGAGTTTAGTATTAGGAATATTGTTTGACATCCATTAATTATGAGCGAATGCATACTAGGTTATCTATATATCATGTTATATTGTATTTGTTATTTAGCTGTTTTCCAAGGATAAATTGCTCGTATCATACAAGTAAATTCCTGGAGATAGTCTTTCACAAATGATTCGAAGACTATATACATTATTGTCAGTCGCAGGCCTGGTTTTTTGACTCAATAATTCTGCAACTGCCTTGGCTTCTTCGATTCCTTGTCTATATCGATGAAGGGGGATGGTTGGGGTGGAGATGTGTTGCTCTTGACAGATGTCCTAGTCAACAAGATTGATAAAAAGCATTGATATTTTCAAGCATTCCCCTAAAGTTACCATTCTCTCTCTCTCTTTTATAGTAAGTAATCATAAACTATCGGACTTTCTTCTCACAAGATTTAACTATCTTCTCAGCGAAGTTCTTAGGTGCATATGCTGTTCAACATTTTTGGTACGTCTATTTATCATTTGAGTAATTCTATTATGTCCCTTGTACTGTAATCAATATTTGAAAAATAGAAATTTCAGTCCTTTTCTAGACTACCTGAAACGAACACACACACACACACACATCTCTTTTCTTTTACCGACTGCAATAAGGCATCAACTCTATTAAAAGCACTATGCGTCTTCTCCATTATTTCTGAACTCCTTATCTAATTCCTTCAATAATAACTTTTGTCTGTCGTTTAATTTTGTTGGAATCTTAACATTGATTCTAACCAGCTGGTCACCCTTTCCATAGTTACCATAGTGTGGTAATCCTTTGCCTCGAATATTCAGAATGGTATTAGGCTGAGTGCCTTGAGGTATTTTTAATTTTTCGTGGCCATCAAGGGTTGGCACTTTAACGTCAGTTCCAAGTGCAAGATCTGTGAATTTCAGATTAAGATTGTAGAGCAAGTGACCATCTTCTAATCTTTCAAATATGGAATGTGGTCTGACATGAACGCGTATTAACAGATCACCAGCAATGCCATTTTCAGATGGCTCACCTTCGCCTTGCAACTGCAATGTCATTCCATCTTCTACTCCTGCAGGAATTTCTAACTTCAGTTTCTTATTCTTTTTAAACCTGCCAGAACCACTACAGACAGTACATGGTTTATCAATAATTTCGCCTTGCCCTTGGCAGGTTCGACATGGCTCTAATGAGACAAATGTAGAGAATCTATTTTGACTATATACCCGTCTTGTCTGACCTTGGCCATTGCAAACGCTACATTTTCTTGGTTTTGTCCCAGGAGCAGATCCACTTCCTCCACAGTTGCTACATTTCTCAAGTTTTGGTAATTCTATCTCATCCTTTCTACCTTTGAGAACCTCTTCTAGTGAAAGTTCAACATCATAAATGATATCTCGTCCTTTTTTTCTTCCTCCCCCAAAGCTAAAACCAAAACCGAAAGGATCATTTCTCGCGCTGCCAAATCCGCCACGGCCGCCGCCTCCAAAAATCTGTTCAAAGATATCTCTAAAACCTCCGAATCCCATATCCTTAAAAACTTCGTCAAAATTAGCTTCAGAACCTCTGAATACTTCTTCGGCTCCGACATGACCATAAGTATCATATCTTTTTCTTTTTTCATCATCAGATAAAACAGCATATGCTTCAGAAATTTCTTTGAATTTTTCTTCAGCTCCTGGTGATTTGTTCCTATCAGGATGATATTGTAATGCTAGCTTTCTATAGGTGTTTTTGATCTCTTCTTTATTTGCACTCCTGTGAACACCGAGTACCTCATAATAATCCCTTTTATTGCCACTCATATTTTTAAATCCCTATGATCGAAGATTATCATCATAAGCCGTGCTCATAAGCCGGAAAGGCAATATTAAGAAGGAGGAGGGGAAGATGCCGTGCCTGCCGAAGGTCCTCCTCCACCACCTCCAACAAACTCGCTCGTTGAACCAGCACCGGGTGTTTCTCCAGCACCTGTAGCACCAGCAGTAGCAGCAGCAGAGGCAGCACCAGCAGTTCTGTATACTTCCGTACTGACCTCGCCGACAATATTTTTCAGCTCCTGAGTTTTTGTCTTGATATTATCTATATTGTTGCTTGCAATTGCATCCTTTAGCTCTTGAGCTGACTTGTTAACTCTATCAGCTTGTTCAGGTTTAATTTTATCCTTCAAATCTTCTCTGACTAGTTTTTCTGCAGCATAGATCAAGTTATCAGCTTCGTTTTTTACTTCGGCCTCTTCCTTCTTCTTTTTATCAGCTTCAGCAAAATTATCTGATTCTTTCTTTAGCCTTTCGATCTCCTCTTTTGATAATTTCGTGTTAGCAGTTATTGTAATCTTTGCTTCCTTAGATGTAGCCAAATCCTTCGCTGCAACATTCAGGATTCCATTTGCGTCTATATCAAAAGTAACCTCTACCTGTGGTACACCTCTAGGAGCAGGAGGGATTCCTGATAAGTTGAACATCCCTAAGGAAACACAATCACTTGCCATAGGTCTTTCTCCTTGGACCACATGTATTGTAACTGCAGTCTGATAATCAGCAGCAGTAGTGAACACCTTCGATTTTTTTGTAGGAATTGTTGTGTTACGTTCTATTAATGGTTCTTTTAAGCCGCCCAGAACCTCTACACCTAAAGTGAGGGGTGTAACATCTACCAATAAAATGTCTGTAGAAACATCGCCGGAAATAATAGCTCCCTGAATTGCCGCTCCCATCGCTACTGCTTCCATAGGATCAATACCGCGTTCTGGTTCCTTACCCATGGCTGTTGCGACAAACTGCCTAACTATTGGCATCCTAGTAGGTCCGCCAACCATAATTATTTTGTCTATATCAGCTGGTGTTATTTTTCCATCCTGAATTGCCTGCATCATTGGTGCTCTGCATCTTTCGATTATCGGTCTAAGCAGATCCTCTAGTTTTGCTCTTGTTAGAGTTATGATAAGATTCTTTGGCCCTGTTCTAGGATCGTATGCAAGGAATGGTAAATTAATTTCTGTGCTGACAATATTTGATAATTCTATTTTTGCTTTTTCTGCTGCCTCTCTTATTCTCATCATGGCAGCCTTGTCATTTCTGACGTCAAGACCAGATTGTTTTTTAAACTCCTCTACAATATAATCTATTAAGGTATTATCCATGTCAGTTCCGCCAAGTTGGGTGTCTCCTGAAGTACTCTTGACCTGAAAGACTCCTCCTCCCATTTCCATTATTGTAACATCTAATGTTCCACCTCCAAGGTCAAAAACCATTATTTTCAGATCTTTCTGGACCTTGTCTAACCCATATGCAAGCGAAGCAGCTGTCGGCTCGTTGATAATTCTCACTACTTGGAGACCTGCAATTTCACCTGCATCCTTAGTCGCCTGTCTTTGATTATCATTAAAATATGCAGGTACTGTGATCACTGCCTTATCCACAGTATCGCCTAGAAAAGCCTCCGAATCTTTCTTAATTTTTTGAAGAATGAAGGCCGATATCTGCTGTGGAGTATATTCTTTACCTAAAACATAGAATTTAAAATCACTTCCCATCTTGCGCTTTGCCGCAGTAACTGTACCCTCGGGATTGGATATCATTTGACGCCTAGCAGGCTCACCTACTAATAGCTGACCGTCTTTGGTAAAAGCAACCACGGACGGAAAGGCCTTTCCTCCAACAGAAGTACCCTCAGCTGCCTGTATAATTGAGGGTTTACCACCTATCATTACTGCCGCAGCAGAATTACTTGTTCCAAGATCAATTCCTATAATTTTTGCCATACTAATTTTCAGCCTCTTTTTCTATTTTTTCTGTATCATTAGCGGTATTTTTAACTATCTTTTTAGAAATCAGAACGAGGCTTGGTCTTAAAACTTTATTGTTGAGCATATACCCTTTACGAATTTCTTTCGTAATTATATTCTCTTCTATCTCATCTTGATGTGCAAAGCCGATAGCATCGTGAACATTGGGATCAAAAGGTGTCCCAATTGTCTCAATTTCCATAACTCCTTCAGATCTAAGAAGAGAATCAAAGTTTTTTAATATTCCTTCTAGGCCTTCAATGACAACAGTTTCAGATTTGCTCTGTTTTGCCATCTCTAAAGCTCTTAAATAGTCATCACGTAGGCTAAGAAATTTGACCAAAAGTTCAGCTTTTCCAGACTCAATTCTAGAGTCTATTTGCTTTTGCATCTGTTTGCGATAGTTATCAAACTCAGCCATCATATACTTTAATCTATTCAAATTGTTATCTGAGGATTTTCTCGCTTCACGTAATTCCTCTTTTAATGCAGCCAAGTCTTCCTTTAAGTTTGTAACATTATTATCATCATTGTCAATACGCGATTCTTTAATTTCAACTTCCTTAATTTCATTAGATTCTTCTTCCAAAACTAATCAACCACTAAAAATCAGAGAAAGTTAAATAATTATATATCGTTTATCCCTAGGCAATATACTCATCACTAATAGACAAGTATCGATAAGCACACATACAAAACAAAGATGGTACAATGATGATTATTTATTATTATTAATAATTTATTGACACATAACGTAAATATAACATATATTAAAATTGATAATACATGTCTAGCCGTGACGATGAGGAACTTGAAGCTATAAAACACAGAAAGATGGTAGAATTACAAAAGTCCATAACATCAAATGCAGCCATGTACAATATAAGAGAACCAATTAATCTAACCGACTCAAATTTTAAAAAAGAAATATCAAAGTATCCTCTATTACTTATTGATTTCTGGGCTCCATGGTGTGGGCCCTGCAGAATAATCTCTCCTATAATAGAACAACTGGCAAGAGACTATACAGGAAAGGTTGTATTTGGAAAGGTGAATATAGATGAAAATCAGATGATTGCACGATCTTTAGGTGTCGAAAGTATGCCTACAATGATCATTTTCAAGAATGGAAAGGCAGTAGATAAAATTATCGGTGCAATCCCTAAATCCCAGATTGAAACTAAATTACATCAACAATTAGCTTCTATTAATAATAGTAACAACATGTATCGATAAAAAAAAGTTACGCCTTGACTTAGGGAATACCTAAATGTGGAAATGAGGCTACGCTAATGCCTAACTCTTGTTGGATCTTTCGGATTTTACTAGCGTATTCTGTCATCTTGGTATTGTCGTCCTGTACCTTCGCAATTCTGTACCCCTTCCAGGCTTTTCTAAGCGCTCCCCAACTTTGGCCTGTTGTGAAGTTGTTCTCTTGTTGTGTTGATGCTTCTTGATGAAGAGACATTATAGCTGTCATATCTGTTGAGTTAATTACACGTTTATACTTAGAATCCATGGTCAGCTTTATCAAATCATTATGTCTATAAGTTTTTATGAAAGTATTCTATGAAAAAATCTCAAAGATATTTATTATTATATATATATTGATAAAATAGGCTTCTACTTTCATACATGATTTCATATGACTATATAAATTTGGCTGATAACCTTGCTTTCAACCACCTAGATTTAACCAGAGTTATATAAGCCAATTCACCTCTATCTACAATGGAACATTCATCGAATTTGAACTCTCAAATAACCTTTCTTTGTGGTTATATTGATAGTATTATTCTGTTGTTTGTAGTAATAGAATTAATCAATTAATTATATGTTTATTATACTATTCTTATATTTTCTTAATACAAATTCCTAATCTCGTCATTTCATATTAGGACCTCTTCACATATGGTTTATATAATATGGGAACTTGAAATTCATTCAGATATGCCAATAGATCCAGACTTTCCCAGAAACCATCAAACAATTGGGAAACATATGCATTCCGATGGTGAACACTATCACTTTGTTTGGGGACCGGGAAAACCTCAAGAGGCTGCAGAAAATGAAGAAGTAAAATCAGCTTATTCAGCAAAGGGAGAAGAACAAGTCCCGTTGGGAGTTCACGGTACCATGGTCGCAGTAGATTGGGACTCTTGCATAGCAGATGGTGCTTGTATTGAAGCCTGTCCAGTGCAAGTGTTTCAATGGTATAGAACAGAGAATGATGTACCTGCAGTAGAAATGGCCAATGCTACAAGTGCTGGAACTGGTAGTTCTGTTAAGGAAGAGAGAAAGGACTACACAGACAAGGCTGATCCAATTAGAGAACATGATTGTATTTGGTGCATGGCTTGCGTTTCAGTATGTCCGCCCCAGGCAGTCAAGGTAGACCAGTCTAGCTTGGAATTCCATGAGAAAGCCTCAGGCACATTTAATGAAGAGCTATCGAAGGGCAGTGCTCCGCCACCCCACGCACACTGAAAATCATATTCCTATACTTTCTTTTTATTTCAACCATTTTGAATTATACACCCCTACAATAATGATGTAGTTAACGTATTACGATTTTGATTCCCAAAGTAAGATTTTCCATTTAATTAGAAAGTGATAATAAAATACAGAAACTTTTTAGTTAAATAATTTGTCGATGTCAAGGTTTTTAGTTGGCAAGATAATTATACACATAATATTAAATATTAAATCAGGGTTATTCTCTCAGCAGTATTGGTAGTTGTATCAGATTCCTATATGGGTATGTTCTTGCCCACTGATATTTCTCATAGAATCACACAATTTATGACAGGAAAAACAGAGTTTCCCTTTATAAAGAAAGAGGAGTTGACAGCAACTTTCTACATGTTTGGAAAAGATTATGGAGTAAAAGGACAGCTGGAAATACTGACCGCAATAGATCTCGCAAAAAGGGCAATCGGCCAATTGGCTAAAGACATAAGAGGTTTTTATAACATGCCAAACAAAATGGATTCGAATTTTACTCGCGAGAATTATATAAGAAGAAGCCTACAAATTTCTATAGAATTGCAGAAAGATAGTTCGTTTGATTGGTCTAAAATGAACAAACGAATTGCTGGTGATCCCAGTATTCTGTCAGATTGCTTTACACAGCATATCG
The DNA here is from genome assembly GCA_035264705.1 of Nitrososphaeraceae archaeon. Lineage (GTDB taxonomy): Archaea > Thermoproteota > Nitrososphaeria > Nitrososphaerales > Nitrososphaeraceae > JAJNBK01. The sequence continues at coordinate 7,217 of DATFPS010000012.1, forward strand.
CATATTATAAGCAAGATTATTTTTTTGAGCTATTTCAGCCATTTGATAAAAACCAGCTTCCTTCGTCACTAAGAAGAAAACTTGAAGGAAGAATGTTATTAGTATGCTTCAATGCAAAAGATTCCAAATCATTGCCGTTTGAAAGTACGCTTGTCCCCTTTATAGAATGGATAAGTAATACTGGCTAGTCATTTCGTAGTTATAGTACAGAGTGTATTTACGCATTAGAAATAAACGATCCTAAAATTACAAAGAAAGATATTGCAACAATTCTTCAATAGTATTAATGATTATTGTCACTTGTTGAATATAGTATAAGTATTTTATATTATATATTTACATCAACGTTTAGTAATTCACTATTAACATATCTAGTATAATCGTTACTTTTATGCCATCTGAAAGTATCTAAAATACTTTTATGACTGTTTGATCTTCAAGAATCTACTCTATTCATGCGCTAAAAATTTTCTATTAAAATGAAAATAGGAATGAATTGTAGACAATGAAGAAATCATAAATTAAGAAAATATGAACTATTTGAAGTCCGATTTAATTATTAACAACCTTTTGTAATACTTCAAATGTGTTCGCTTATGAAAGATCTGTCCGCAAAACTTTATTGGATATCAAAGAATGAAAATGAAAATGAAAATTGGAAAAAAATAATTGTAATAAGAGACAAAAAAAGGCTCTCTAACTTACTTTTCCATTCAGATAACATTGATGCTATGAATCATTTAATAAAACTGGGGTTTTCAGAAAAGATTGATCTCGTGTACATTGATCCTCCATTCTGGAGCGGCGAAAAATATTTTCATCGCATAAAGAATGCTCAGAATATTGCGTTTGAAGACATATGGAAACGACAAATAAACGTATATCTAGATATGATTTATCCGCGATTATATGCAATCCAAAAACTGATCTCACAATCTGGCTCCATATTTGTTCATCTTGACTGGCATATTGTTCATTATGTAAAAATAATCATGGATGAAATCTTTGGACATGAAAATTTTCGTAATGAGATCTTAGTTAAAAGAGGTAGACGGAAAAACCTACTTTATCAATTCCAGTCTATTGATAGAATGCATAGTGCAAATGATACCATACTGTGGTATTCAAAATCTGCGAATACAAAATTTCCGCATCCATTAGCTAAGCATACTTCAAATTCAAAATGGATGGGATTCTGGAGCAATATAGATAGACCTACTATGCGCTATGAAATATTTGGCATTATTCCAGAAAGAGGACAGTGGAAATGGTGTAAAGTCAGAGCTCTAAAAGCAATAGAAAACTACAAACGTTATAAAGAGAGATTTTCTTCTATCCCTTTGGAAGAATACTGGGTACAGACAAACAAGAAACTAGAGTTCATTCGTAAGCGTGAAGGTATAAAATATGCAGAATACTGGATCCCGCCAAAAACTCACAGAATTCTTGATAATGTTTGGATGGACATAGAGACATATAATTATTCAACAGGCTACGGCACGGAAAAACACACAGAATTATTAGAAAGAATAATTGGACAATTTTCTAAAGTCGGAGATCTGGTTGCAGATTTCTTCTGTGGCTCGGGTACCGCCTTATTAGTAGCACAAAAATTAGCAAGAAAATGGATAGGCTGTGACTCGTCTTCCTTGGCAATGGAGGTCACGAAAAGAAGGCTTGAAGATTCTGAGTTTAGTCTAATCAATATACCCTCTTGTAGTCGTATATGATATAACAGAATGGTCTTAATCCAATAAACTTAATTACTTAAAGTTGCTCACCTACTTTTCATCCTCCTCTTCCTGCCTGAATACATAACGCACATTAAACAGAATGTCAGTACAAAGAATGTGGGATTTCAAACAAAATCAGATTACGAAGGTTTACTAAAGCGTTTAGAAGATAAAATAGGCAATACTTATAGAAGAGAGGCATCAAGACTCGAAGTTCCTACTCCCCAAATTATCTGGGTTGGTCAACGTACATTTTTTAGGAATTTCATGGAATTTCCTAAAGCATTGAGAAGAGACCCGGAAAAATTACTACTTTATCTCAATAAGGAACTTGCCTCTGCTGGTTATATTGCTGGTGAGCGAGTAATATTCCTGGGACGCAAAGAGCCATCATCTTTTGGAGCATTGATCGATAGATATATCAAGGATTATGTAATTTGCCCTGTTTGCGGAAGCCCAGATACTAGAACAGAAAAGAACAAAAAACTTGGATTTCTTCTATGTGAGGCTTGTGGTGCAAGATCCTCAATTAAAGGAAATTATGCGTAAATTTAGGATTTCTTTAATATTGACTCTATTGACTATTTGTTGAACATAAAGGAAAATTGAACGGTCATCATCTTATCTTAATTGATACACTATGATGCCCAAAATTCATTTATCAACGATACTTTTCGAATAGCACATTTAATTCATCGCCCTCTAATTTTGCTTTCGCAAGCTTCATACCTATAGTAGCAGTAGGTAATGGGATAATATTAACAAGATAACCTACAGGATTTTTGACTTTTATAGTAAGTTGATCTCCATGACGTTCTACATCAAAATCATCTTTTTCAGTAAATGGAACCTTAACTGTCATTCGTAATTTAGAATCCTCTGTTATAAATGCAAATGCCTTTCCGCGATAGAAGACCATTGCGGGATCTTGATTTTCAAATATCAATTCTCCGTTCTCTCTTAACATTTCAGCTCCACGTAATTCATTCGCATAAAGTTTAATTTCCTTTACAGGCAGCGGATAGAAATTTGCCTTTGCTTCTTCAACCTTTGTCCGTTGAACAGCTGCCCAATTTGCATAATTCTCATCAGGACTGCCTTGTGGTATGATTTTATTAATTATAGCAAGGTCAACATTTATTCCGTAAAGACTGGCGGACATAAATGCTCTTTTAGCATTCTCTATACTAAATGTATCAGGATTTGCGACCAATCTTATACTTGTTATAATCGGATTCCGAATAATATCTGATAGCATCTCAAGTCTATCCAACAGATCTATTTCACTTTGCAAAACATTCTTTGAAGGTAGCGAGGTAGTCTTTGATAGAGGCTGAAACATCCTAGTAACTCCGCTAAACATTCCCATTAAGCCAGTAAATTTTTTTCCAATACTTCCAATTACCTTTGGAAAGTAAAGGTATCGCAGTGCTTCTCCTGAGGCGGGCATATCAAGAACCACAGCGTCAAATGTTTTTTCTCGGACAACTTCTTCTATTTTCAACAAAGAAAATAGCTGAGTCATTCCAGGTAACATTGCAATTTCATATGCAAGTGTTTCATCAATACCCTTTGCAGAAAATATTGATGCCAAATAAGAAAGAATTGTATCGTATTGTTTATTC
>DATFPS010000013.1:0-3804 GCA_035264705.1 Nitrososphaeraceae archaeon
GCTTCATGCTTTTTTATAAATTCTTTTTTTAAGTCAACAATTTTCCTTGCTATCAACGCGTGCATTTTTCTATTTTATTCTCGATTAATCTTAGTATAAAGGGTTGACGCTGAAGCGAAGGGTTAATCTAAAACTTTTATGCCTATGGATTTTACATTCGAGACTCGTTTGAGCCTGTATTGTTATGATATACTATTTCTTAACTATCTCCCGTAAAGAATTCGTCATACATCTATAAGAGAAACATCATTCTTTTGGCAATATCACTCATTTATTGCAATTGTATAAATGGATTTATCTGCTGCGATAAGGTTTTATTATTGTTAATCCAATCTACATTAAGATTGGACCGTTGTCCAAAATGCCAACGCAAAGCTATCGTTAAACTGCATTTCGAAATAAATTGTAATTCTTGTGGGTATTCTTACCTAAAAAAAAATTGTCCCAAATGTAATTCCCTGATTGCCAATCTGGATTACAGCAAAAGAGACATAGGACAATGGGTAGGTTGTTTCACCTGTCGGTCGTGTGCAACTACGTACACTGACGTCATTAATGTTTAAGAGGAAGGTACAGAATTCTCTACACGATAACCTGTGCTGCCTTACCCCTTACCATTATAATTCTATTATCACTGATAAGAATTTATCGATGAATCTTCTCTGATAGTAATTGTGGTACCTCTCTCGGCCTTTTTGCGACTTGGACATTGGCTTTTGCGTAATTCTTCACTTTAGATTCTGCTGAACCATAGTTGCCGTACACTATGGCACCAGCATGTCCCATTCTCCTTTCTTTTGGAGCAGATCTACCTGCAATATATGCCACCACAGGTTTAGAATAATTCGTAGTTATTAAATAATCTGCTAATAACTCTTCTGCATCCCCTCCAATCTCTCCCACTACCACTAATGAATCAACATCATCTCTATCTTTAACCATATCAAAAGCTTCAATCAAATTTGTTCCGTTGATTGGATCTCCTCCAATGCCAAGACACAGTCTTTGTCCAAAACCCGCTTTAGTCAAATTGTAAGATACCTCATACATTAACGTTCCGCTTCTCGAAAATACTATTGTTTTTCCTGCTTTGAAGGGCTGAGCAGGCATGATACCAACTTTCATTATTCCAGGTATAATTACACCTGGTGTATTTGGTCCTACCATTTTCGCACCCCTACTCATAGCATATTCTACAACTGTGATGGAATCTCTAATAGGAACGTGTTCAGGGATAGCAACTAATAATTTTATTCCATTATCCAATGCATCCTTTGCAGCAGTGAGAAAATATGGTGCAGGAACGAATATTCCAGATATTTTGGTACCCGTAGATTTAACTGCTTCAGCCATATTATGGTAAATTGGAATTCCTTCGAAGTTCTGGCCTCCTTTTCCAGGGGTTACTCCGGCAACAATATTAGTACCGTAAGATTTCATCAGTCTTGTGTGAGTAGAACCATAACTTCCTGTTATTCCTTGAATTATGACAGGTTTTTTTTCAAAATCTTTATCAGCCGCATCCCCAATCAAAATGTCAAATATATCAAATTTTTTATTCATTTCTATACCTCTTTTTTTGTAACCTCTTCTACTGCAGCAAGTATTGCTTCTTCGACTGTGTCATATAATTTGGCATAACTCCCCTTTAACATTTCTTTAGCGGTCTCAGATTCTGCTCCGGAAATTCTCGCAAATACTGGAACGTGGAGAATATCATTTTTATATGCGTCTAGTATTGCCTGCGCTACAAGATTCGTTTTTACTATCCCTCCGAAGAGATTTACTAAAATAGCATCTATATTTTTTAGCCCACTTATCACTTTTAATGCTTCATAAATCGTCTCAGTCGTAGCTCTACCACCAAAATCAAGAAAAGAGCCGGCTTTACCACCTGCGTCTGAAACCATATCTAGCGTTGACATTACAAGTCCAGCCCCATTGCCTATTATTGCAATATTTCCATTTAATTCTACCAAAGAAAATCCACTCTCCTGTGCTCGTGCCTCTAATTCCGACGTATATTCATACTTTTTCAAATCTGGATGCCTAAAAGCTGCGTTATCGTCTATTATCACTTTAGCATCAAGAGCCATGAGAGAGCCATCGCCAAGTACGGCAACAGGATTTATCTCTGCCAACTCTGCTTCTTTTTCTTCCATGAGTCTCGAAAGTTTCATGGTTAAATCAACAAAAGATACTATGGTGTTACTTGTTAGACCTAATTTATGAGCTATGTCTTCTACTGTTTGCATACTTAATCCGTTCATGGGTATGTCTAAAATTACTTTATTATCCACATTCTCTATTTCAATTCCCCCTTCAGCCGATGCAATAAGAGAATAACATCTCTTGCTTCTGTTGAGGAAAAGAGACAAATATAGCTCTTTTGCCATGTCAACGATTTCTTCAAGTAAAACTCCACGAGACTTCTCTCCTTTTACGTCTTTATCTAAAAGTTCATAGAATTTGGATTTCAATTCTTCTTCTGAATTGCACTTCAATATTGCTCCGGCTTTCCCCCTTCCGCCTACAGTAAGTTGTGACTTTAGCATAAAAGGATAGCCAATGTTAATCGCAGCTTGCTGAGCTTCATTAATTGTATTTGCAAGATATCCCTTTGGAATTCTAATGCCATATTGATCAAACAGCTCCTTACCTTGGTATTCGATTAATCTCATCTAACAGCAGAGGACTAGTCTATTATGGTTCTTTATATTCCTATTTAGGAAATCCATAATGATATATATATAATTTTTTGACAAGTATGTTATGAAAGAGAATTTCAAAGAATGAAGATTTTGTAAATTCGCCATGAGAATTATTCGCTATATACGTGACCCAAGGTATTAGAAGTAATATCATTGTTCACACCGGGTTAATCATTAATTCCGAATATTGATGACTCAATAAGGTTTGTTTGCTATTTCGGCTCTGATAACTTAACCTCCATCACAACATCATAAATGGCAAGAACCTTATTCTTTCGCTTTACACACTCAGATATAGTACAAATAATTCAACCAATTATTATAGCATGTTGGCTTTTATCACGTCTTTTTTTCTGCATGGAAGATAGTCATAATCAAAACACAGTCAGTCTTAACTTTTGTTTATTAGGATGAATCTTTCTATTATATTCTTTAATTTTGTGTCATATCTGATATATGCTTCAACATTAGCCATCTATGTGCATATATATATAAATAAATAAATAAATGAATATATGTATATATATACAAATATATCGACCAATGCCATCTGTAAATATAGGCTTTCTAACACCACATATTGTTCTTCTCTTATCCGTTTGAAAACCGATAATATACAAATTGTTCTTTCTCTTGATAAATGCATATCATAAGTATGACTTGAGGTTAGCTTCATTTGCAATTCATGACTAGTAGTATTCCTCTGCCATTTGCCTATAAAAGAGTCCCATCAACAAATATTTCATTAAACAGTATAATATGTGAGTGTGTGTATTTACACTGAATCTGTCTGTATATGTAGAATATTTCTTAACCCATTATTTCCAGATAGAAACACATGTGTGTATGTATTATGATGTATTATATTCTTATTCTTAATAAGGTTCTAGACACTTTGAGTCAAACCTATAAACCCTAGAATCAGAAACAGGTATATACCATAGCAACTATCATTTAGTCAGTCTTCCTATAACTATTCATTTCATACGCAGCGACCATACACTAGTACAGACAGACCTAACTTTATGCATTCTAAAGCGAAGGTCACTACTTGATATTATAGAATTATGCCTTAGTTGACGGAGTCAGTTAT
>DATFPS010000014.1:0-15132 GCA_035264705.1 Nitrososphaeraceae archaeon
AACAGAGGCAACATCAGTTATACCTTGCCCATCTATGACAGTCAACCGAAATGTTAATGTCGTATCTCCGTCTATATCATCACATCCCGGAATTGCAAATGTACTAATTAGTGCTCCTGAACCTATTATATCAACATCAGGTTCTCCTCCTGTCTGTTCCCATCTTGCTGTTATAGGAACCATAGGGCTGACGGTACCTTCCAAAGTAACAGTGCCATCAGTACCACATGCAGCACTACTTGGCGTGGCTAAAGCTGTAGCGATATTAATTGGAGTAGCTTGAGCGGTTAAATTTTGTTCACCAGGAGATGGTTGAGTAATGGTCGCGCTAGCAGGAACGGTCGCATTATTGTTTATTTGCCCCCCACTACTACCCGTCGTAGCAACATTCTCACCTATGCTTGCACCTCCGCCTATGTTCGCACCTCCGCCTATGTTCGCACCATCTGCTATTCTTGTGTTCTCAGCTATGCTCGCACCTTGGGCTATGCTCGCACCTCCACCTATGCTCGCACCCGGCGCTATTCTTGTGTTCTCACCTATGCTCGCACCTCCGCCTATGCTCGCACCATCAGCTATCATTGCACCTCCACCTATGCTCGCAGCTCCACCTATGCTCGCACGTACGCCTATGCTCGCACCTCGACCTATTTTCGCACTCTCAGCTATGTTCGCACCCTGAGATATTCTTGTATTATCAGCTATGCTCGCACCCTGAGATATTCTTGTGTTCTCAGCTATGCTTGCGTTATTACCTACAGTCACACTACTGCCCATAGTCGTATTATCACCTATAGTCACACTACTGCCCATAGTCGTATTATTACCTACAGTCACACTACTGCCCATAGTCGTATTATTACCTACAGTTACGCCACTTGCAAGTTGTTGCGCTTCGGCTAATAACAAACCATTTTTATTGTCTCTTGTATTAATCATATCAATTGTTGTTATTGCAAGTGCAAAAACTGCTATAAATCCCACACTTACCAGCAGAGTATTTCTATTCATTTTGTTAGTATATTCAAATATGTCTATCTAATATACCTTGTTGCTTATCTGCCTCTTTCTCTTATAAATTCAATACAGTCAGCAGCAAAATCCTTGAATTCAGTAGTGATATGGCTCTTAATTGATGTTGAGTATTGACAATCGTTGATAGCAAAAACTTCGTTTAATGGCTATTGCTGCATTTGTATAACTTATGAAACTATATCACAGGTGAATTGAATACAGAGTCCCTTTCCAAAAGCCAGAAATAAAGTATGCACTACTATAATATACATTTCAGTGAGTCACATACTGACTAAGAAAACTCCCTTTTCTCTTCATTTCATATACAGCTGTAATTCTTGTTATTATTATATCAATAGTATTTCCCCATATCTTGGACAAATTTCACATATTATAGCCATACACTACGGACGTAGTTGCATGATATGATCATTCTTCTGACTAACCAACAGATGCTACAAAGTTTCGTCAACAAATATATTTTCTTGATTTTTCATCTTATTACTACTACAAAAATCTATCCATTAGTCCCAATATTTTCTCATTATTTCCAAATAACGCTGTATTGGAATTTTTTTATTTTGTAATTGGTTCGTGACTCTTAGAAGTGAATTCAACTTGTTAAAATACAACGAGTAAAGACCATGTGAGATTATGACATGTGGATCACATCCTGATAATGCGTTTCAGAACATACAAGAAACTATAGGACACTCAGCTTTAGGTAATGCTAGCATTATTTGAAAATATACTGAAGTTAACAGAGCGAGCCAGGTAGAGAGTATGTATGTGTATGTATCTATGTATATGTATATCTAATTGGTGTTAACAGGCGTTCGTACACATATCAACAATTTTGATACTTCTTAATTCAAGAATAGTGACAATAGCCTTTTGGATATCGCGTTTTGATATAAAGTCAAAATCCCATGCATCTATAAATCCTTGATACTCTTGTTCTAGTGTCTTGGCTGTGTCTTGGAATACAACCATCTTCTCGGGAGTATCCGGTGCTTGGTATCCTTTCGCTACCATAATCGGACACCTTTTGTCTCCAGCTAATGGGATATACCAAGCATTTTTTGCAAATTCATATCGACCAGTAATGACAGTATTATACATACGCATCAATTCATCATTTGATAATTTTTGCATATCCGAAAACCAGGATTCATTCTCAAACTTTACTACAGGTGATACGTAGTTATTCTTTCTGCTTTTTGTATTAATATTTCTAAATATCATTACATTATAGCATAGTCAATCAGATAAAAATACCTTTTCTCCTGTTTAAACATGCTTGACTCCTGAATAATATCAATAAAAGACACTTGCGTTATGTTATCAATATCTTACAACCTAAATTATAAATGAATCTCTACCAATTGTTCTTGTTAAAGCATTTAGTTACTTGTCTAAATTTAGTTACTTGCTCAGTTAATGAGATTACTATAGGAGCCTATTTTTTACTGATTACTAGCTTGTGGTAATATTGTTTATCTCCAGTTATTATCAGTCTTCCTACTAGAATATTATTCTCCTAAATTCAGAAGAATAGTATTAACATTGACTAGAGCGAATCTAAGTGAAAAATACCTTCCTTTTTTAAAAATATTTTAGTTTCCCAAAATAGAGACGAAAGAGATAAATTGAAAGTAAATTCTTTTGTATCAATGAATAAAATACACTCTGCAAATTACGCAATTTTATCTGGAATTGCGTTTTTAGCATTACTTGCACCATTTTTAATTGATGTCAACAGCCAATTTATACAGCAAGCATTAGCACAAGATACTGCTGCAACAAATACAACCACTACAGGAATTAACCAAACTGATAGGACATTAATGCCATTTGTGATCAATGTTACACGTAACACTAATGCAACAGGTACAGCAGCTGAATACATCGTAAATGTAACAACCTCCGGCATGACTAATACATCTAGAATGTCAGATAATCAAACTGGTCTTGAGATAACACCATTTCTGGTAGATGTACTTCGTAATACCAATGCAACAAGCATAGCAGCAGAATACATTGTAAATGTAACAACTGGCGCTAATGATGCAACTACACAATAATAATATATCATAATCTTTTTTCCTAAAACAAAATTATGATATTAGTTAAAAATATTATTTCTTATACTTCCTACTATCAATATATATCAAGGTGATTTTTCTATAATCCGTAATTATTAGTAATCAATATTATCGAAAATAGCAATATTATCTGATTACAGTATACATCAGTAAATATATTATGTTGTTTTGACGATTGTGTATCTGTTTTAATAATTCAATATAGATATATCTTTATAATTAGTTAATTGATGATGTAGAGATATTTATCAAATCTACAAGGAACAAAGAAAACACTAAAAGTGAAATATTTACTTTAGACAATATTTGTTTTGAACATTAAAATCATTTCCTTTAATTCCACAGGTAGACTATAGATAAGACATTTATTGCATAATTGCGTCAATGTACGATACATCATCTGATTTGTAAGCAATGCCAAACTGCTGATGATATTATATTATACAATTTTACAGTCTATAGGTTATATATTAATTTGAAAAATGGATCAGAAATTATATGAAGAGATATTCGTGATTGAATGATTGATTGATTGATATTAACATATCCCCATAATTCTAAATGTGATGTTTAGATATTCTTTTCGATAAGATCAATAATGATAGACGAACGCTGTAGCACAATCTACAACTGCAACAACAATTGGCCTAGATGATAACAATCAGTTCTACCTATGGCATCTAAAGGCATAACAGAGTTCGTGGATAATATATGTAAAAAATCCAGATACAATACAGGTAACTTTAACATCTATTGCAATATATTTAACTTACGTTTACAGCCCCTAATTAACACATATTGTGTGGAATCGGACTAAATCGAATAATCAATAAATTAGAGCCAGTGTTGGATTTTTAGAAAATTATCAATTGGCTCTTTTTTAAGCAATTTAATAAGAGCCAGCGTCTGAGGAATTGATAGCATAGGTTTCTTAAAATGGTTATCGATAGATATCCTGGGACAGGCAACTTGTACAAATGCATCGATACCCTTGAAAATTTGTATACGATCTTCAGTAATATCTGTCAATGCAATTAGCTGTACCTTCTTTCCTAACTGTTCAAAAGATTTCTTTAATTCAAGTGCCTTTATATGTGCAAATTGTCCTTCTTTTAATCCAATTATAATTCCTATTATTTCTGCATCCAATGCTTTATAGATCGATAAGATGGCTTTCTTTTGTAGTTGTTTGGCAATTCCAGTTACTTCAGAATATTCTTCGAAGTACGGATCCAGCATATATGTTGGTTTTTCAGTAGAAATTGCAATGCTTGCTGAATGAAACGAGCTTTGACCTAAGAAAATATAAGCGTCAACTTGGTTTTGGACATTATATGCTGGGTAGAATTCGCAGCCAAAAACTTGCGCATCATTGAGCTGTCCTTTTCCTCTACCAATAATTACCTGGTAACCAAATTCTTCAAAGATCTCTTTGACACGTGTGATTTGATTAAGGTGTTGGCTATCAGTTACTAAAGCTATTGAATCGTAGTTTTTACTTTTAAGTTCTAATGCACATTTTCTTGCTATTCTATCGAAAATTATATCGTCAAATGCGTCGATCATTACCACTTTCTCATCAAATGTTTCCATCGATATAGTATGGCCAATATTGAACAAAATTTCAGCTCCTAACATGTCTGCTGCATGCGTATTTAGATCGCATGAACCCCAACATGTATCACCAATAACATAGGCCGGAATACCAAATTTTTCTGTGATGCTACTTGCGCTATTTTGAATTTTCGGTATAAGAGCTTCTGGCCCATTGAGTGCTACAGAATGAGGCTTTCGCTCATTAATTATTTTGAATATTCTTTTTTCATCTATCATCATCATGTCTAGTTAACTACCTTAAGAGAACATAATTCGCTGATTTTCAATATCACTATTTCATATACAATAGAGTAAATCCAATCTCTTTCCCTTGAAGACATTACCTTTTTATCTATTTGCACTGATAAGTTTTCTCAACCAATCAGAAATATAAATCAAATATAAATTACCCAGAATACGGAATTCAATTATATATTTTTATATGCCATAATAAATATTAAGTTTATAAGTTCTTCTTGTAAGTCTCTTTTTTTCTGAAATATTATTTGTGTAAATATGTTTTAGATAAATATGAAAAGAAAGAACAAGTCATGAACTTCAGTATATATAAGCATACTAAATTATAATCAGCATTTATTCTTACTATACATCGTTATAAAGAATTTGTATCCTGAATGATAGACCATATTTTGAATATGATTACAAATATAGATCAATTCTTAATATCAATAGAATAGGTATTACTGAGAATCTCTGGCGCCTTATTAGCACCTATGTTTTTGAATCGGACAGATATTTTTTCACTATTGGCATCAACTAAGACTTGGAATCTGCTCAACCCTTCCGCGGTTTGAAAAACGTGCTCAAAGTTAATAGGGACGAAATTATTTCTTAAGGATTCAGGAATCTGTGGTTCAAAATGGATCTTATTCTCAATCATATTCATTTTCATCCCTAACATCATCTCACGCAAGGCATAAGTATACATCCCGACCGACCAAGCCTGCAGTATACAAGAATTAAATGGTTCAGGTCTATCGCCCCTATATGTTTCCGCAAACATGCCATTTTCAGACAGGATCCGTTCCGCCATTGATTCTATGTAATAAAGTGCCTGTTCTTTCCTTCTGAATTTAATTTCACTTATAGCAGCCCATCCTGTAACTAGAGGCCAAACAGCACCATCATGATAAAGGCTCGGATGATACTTAGGATCTAATGCGCTTAATGTTCTGACGCCCCAAGGTGTTGTAATATCATCTTTTTCGATCCTTGTGAGAACATATTCAGCTTTGTCTCTATCTCGAACTGCATCAGTCATCAAAAGTACCAATGCATTGGGTCGTATACTCGGATCCTTTGAGCCATCCTTTCTTATTGTATCATGATAAAACTTGGTAGTGGCATTCCAATATTCTAAATCAATTTTATCCCGTAGTTGTTCCGCTGACTTTTGCCATTTTTCCCTATTATAATTATCTCCTACGATCCTCGCTAGATCACTTCCTATTTTCAAACTTTCGTAAAACAGGGCTTGAATATCATTAGCACTTTTCCTTCTATCGATATGATCCATCCATGTAGAATCTTGTATAGGTAATTTTTCAGCAACTCCTGTAAATCCATGCTCTACTAATCCATCACCATCAGAATCTTTCAAAAATCCCCAATTTACAAGATCGGTAATGGAATTCCATCGCTTTTCAAGGTAGCCAATATCACCAGTAGCTAATACATATTCGTGTATTGCCCATGGAAAAAGAAAAGTAGAATCAGCCGACCCATAAGTTGTATTGTGTAAAAAAGCCTGCCCACTTATTATCATAGGCAACTCACCTTTCTTTGCTATTGATGAGGTTTTTTTAGCTTGGTAGTGTAGAAAATTTTCAATTATTGAATAGACAAAATAATAGTCCTCCATAGACAAATAACCTCTTAGCGCCCATCCGGTATCTCTCGCCCAATAATTAGGGAATCTCGGTAGTCCCGCACAAATTCCCGCTCCAAGTTCATCGTATTCTGCTTTTAAATATTCCATGCTTACCTTTGCTTTGTCTAAAGCTTTGAGTAGTTTTGCAATAGTCGGATTTTGTTTTGAAATTGATTCTGCAGATAACGTAGAAGAGAAAACAGTTATGAAATGCTCTCGGGTATCTTCTAAAAGCTGTCTGTAATTGTCTCTTATGAACCTGTATTCTTTTATACAATCTCTAGAACTGCTAAAACTACCAGCGCCGACAAGAGAAATCTCACAACTCTTTCCTGCTTCAATTTCAAGGTCATAAGATAGCTCGAGGTCATTATCAAAAGAATCCGTTAGAATTTTAGAAGGTCTCAAATCTCTCGGTGCAACTCCAATTGTTCCGTAATAATGAGCAACACCTTTTTTGGCACTTGTTTGTATTTGCAGGCAATTATCCGTTGTAAGCAACTTTGAATAATTACTTTGAGAAATAGCAGCAAGACCATAACTGGTGATATTGCCATCAATAAGAAAATGAACTCGAATCTTTCGTTTGTTTTTTTGAATTTTCTTCTTTAAACCTATTTTTGAAAAATCACTATGTTTATCTAATAGATCAAGTTCTAAGCGCATAACAAATCCTCTGTTTTCTACAGGTACGAATAATGTCCTTTTTACTTGCAATCCTGCTACTTCATGCCTAGTAGAGAGAAACCCTTTCTCATGTCTGGAAGACACAACAAAATTTGGAAGCCGCTTACGTATGCCATCATCCATAGAAATCTCAATTGTAATCCGGCCAAAAGCTCGTACAGGAGGCACATATAATCCTCCATTATCATACCTAGCACCCATCCATGTCCAATTAGCAGAAAGTGATCCGTTAGATGAACAAACTACATATGCCTTTTTTCCAGATAATATTAATGGGTTCGTAAAGTTCTTAAAGACAATATCTTCGCTCGTTGTAGCAGATTCTTGATCATCAACTAGATTAGAAGAAAGAAAGATCCTTTCTCTCTGTTCTCCTGCATAATCGCTGAAGGTAAAGGGAATAAGTATCTGTTCGAAGCCTTCAAGTTTACTCAAAATTACAATTTTGTGTTTCTTTTTTTCTTCCAATCCATCTTCTTTTATTATTAAGAATCTTGCACTCTGGAAGGGCTTAAATGGAATAGGTCTATATTCAGAAAGTGCTGATGCATTTACGACATCCTCTGAGGTTGCAATAAAAATCGATTTCTTTGGGATGGGAATTGCATTTACATAGATATCAACTGATACAATATTCCCGCCCAAAGGTACTGGCGGATTTAGCAAAGAGAAAATAAATCCCTGGTATTTATTCTCACCCTCGACTATCATCACATTTTTTAAACTTCCCTCAATGTAGGAGAGTATAGTATGTGTTTTATCTAATGTCCTTACCATCCTACTACACCAAACTACCGTATCATCAGCAGATGAACGAATAACCGTCTTAAATTTTAAACTATAAAATACTTTATAAGACTATCAATATTTAGTAGACCATATCTCCAATAAAACTAGATATGATAATGGCAGTAGTGACAAAAATTATATATGTTAGCATCAGTAACAATTGCTAATTTAATATCGAAAATTGTGAAGAGCAAATAAAAAATTGACATCTATTGGTAAAGTCTTGGTTGGAGACAACTATCCAGTCAGGGTGATGGGAATAATTAATACTAGTCCAGAATCATTTTACAAAGAATCCATTAAAACTAGCACCAAAGAAATTGTTAAAACAGCTATAGAGATGCAGAATAGTGGAGCCGATATACTAGATATAGGTTCAATGTCTACAGCGCCCTACCTTGAAACTATCATTTCTATTGAAGAAGAAATCAAAAGAATGAAACAAGCAATAAACATAGTAAGGAAAAGTTGCAACTTACCGATTTCAATTGATACACCAAGATCAGAAGTGGCTAAAGAGGCTATCGCCTTTGGTGCTAATGCTATCAACGATATTACCGGGTTAAAGTATGACAAGGAGATGGCAGATATTGTATCAAAATCAAATCTTCCAGTCATCGTAGGTGCACATAATAAGAATAAATCGTTACCAAAGGCCAACTTGGGCAAAATCTCTGGCACGATAAAACTTCTAAAGGAGAGCATAACGATTGCAAAAAGAGCAGGTATTAGTAACGACAATATAATCATAGATCCATCTATCGGATTTTTCCGAGCTGATGGTAAAAATCCATTCTTTACAGAAATGAAAGATGTACCTTGGTATAGTCGGGATATTGAAGTAATTTCAAAGCTAAATGATATAAAGAAACTGTCAAAACCGATTTGTATTTCAGTTTCAAGAAAATCATATATAGGTAAGTTATTTAAACTGGATACCAAAGACCGCTTAATTCCATCACTGGTATGCGAAGTAATGTCTAGCTTGAATGGTGCAAAATTAATTAGAACACATAATGTAAGGGAGACAGTGCAGGCACTTACAATGTTAAGGTTACTTCATTAATGTCTAAAGATTATTATAAATGGTTATTTTAGCTCCTTCTCAATCTTTATTTAGATATATTCACACATTCTTTTCTCATCTGACCATATGAGTATTTTCTCGCTTACAGCATTTGATCACATAGACATTCACAATTTTCTTCTTTGTAAGCATGACAATGTTCTTTCCATAATACTTCTCCCGATTCAACTATAACTCAATAACACTGTTTGCAGATTATCTCTACTTCCGACATTGCACTGACCATAACAAGTAAAATGTCCTTGGGGCTACCAAATTCACAATTTTTATTAATATTCTTCTTTTTTTCACAACTGATTATTTTGCACTTCTATTATTGTTATTACTTTATTAGTGAACTTAGATTCATATAAATAGTAAGATATTACTGATTTAGTAATTATAATAAGCATTAGTAAAGAGTTTATAATACTCATTATATGAACACAAGATAAAAGATATTTTTGAATAAGTAAACGCTTATAATCCGACAAGGCGGATAGAGAGTAAGGGAATATTGGATATTAAAGAAGGTCTCACGTTTGACGATGTATTACTTGTCCCTAAACGCTCGCCAGTAATTTCCAGAACTCAGACGGATTTAAAAACAAAACTGTCTAGAAATATTACAATAAATATTCCACTTGTCAGTGCAAATATGGATACAATTACAGAATCTGGAATGGCAATAGCTTTGGCCAGAGAAGGAGGAATCGGGATTATTCATAGGTTTATGACTATTGCAGACCAAGTAGACGAAGTCTTAAGAGTAAAACGTTCTGAATCGGTTATGATCGAGCAACCATATACTATCAAAGATGATGTGAAAGTATATGATGCAAAGAAAATGATGCTGGAATACGGCGTATCAGGTTTGCTTGTAGAAACCGAGGATAGGATACTTGACGGCATTATTACCAATAGAGACATTATATTTGAAAAGAACATGGAACGCAAAGTTGCAGAACTGATGACTAAGAATGTTATTACTGCAAAATATGGAACTACAATGGAGCAAGCAAAAGAAATTCTTCACAAACACAGAATCGAAAAATTACCAGTAGTTGATGATAAAAAAAGAATCGTAGGTCTTATTACAAGTAAAGACATTATGAAAAGGGATCAGTATCCGTCTGCTTCTAAAGACAAAAAAGGCAGACTACTTGTTGGAGCCGCAGTCGGAGTAAAAGGTGACTTTTTGGAAAGAACTGAAGCACTCTTAGACGCAGGAGCTGATACAATAATAGTTGATATTGCTCACGGTCATAGCGATAATGCTATTAACACAGTAAATATGATCAAAAAAGCGTTTCCAAATTGCGAACTCATCGCTGGAAATGTTGCTACCGGTGAAGGTGCCAGGGATTTAATTACAGCTGGAGTCGATGCAGTGAAAGTGGGTGTAGGTTCTGGCTCCATTTGTATTACAAGAGTAGTTACAGGGTCAGGTGTTCCGCAATTAACAGCAGTCACGGAAAGCGTTAAAGTGTCAAGGGAATACGATATTCCAGTAATTTCTGATGGTGGCATCAGAACATCAGGAGATACAACAAAAGCATTAGCAGCTGGGGCATCTTCTGTAATGGTTGGCAGCATGTTTGGAGGAACTGATGAGAGCCCTGGAAAAACCCTTGTCAAGAACGGAAAAAAATTCAAAATGTATAGGGGTATGGCCTCATTCTATGCATCACTTGGTAGAAAGTATAGGGAAGAAGGTTTGCAGGTTGTAGATTCTAATGATTTAAATGACTATGTCCCAGAAGGAGTCGAAGCAATGGTACTCTATAAGGGCACTGTAGTTGAGATTATTCGGCAACTAGTAGGT
The DNA here is from genome assembly GCA_035264705.1 of Nitrososphaeraceae archaeon. GTDB lineage: Archaea > Thermoproteota > Nitrososphaeria > Nitrososphaerales > Nitrososphaeraceae > JAJNBK01. Next base: position 10,974 of record DATFPS010000014.1, read on the forward strand.
GGATTACGGTCTGGCTTAAGCTACTGTGGCGCAAAAACAATTTCAGAAATGCAGAATAATGCAGAATTTATCAAAATTACACCTGCAGGATATACCGAAAGTCAGCCTCATGATGTGAACTTAATGTAGACTGGAATACTATACTGTCTATTAACTGATATAATTTTTATACATGATACTCTATGTTAGCTTGTGATTATGATAAAATCAACTACTGCTAATATATTTAGCATTCATTAAATCCTCATGGTCATCGTAAATTTCTGTTAGGTTATATTATTTGTTCTTTTCTTACATACTAGATAATCAACTAGTCTTTGTGGATCAGATATAGTTACGATGGTAAAGACGTTAAAGAACTACAGCAGATATAATAATTCTGTTTACCAATTCTTTTTTATTAGCATATTGTAAAGCTTATCATCTTCTTTTAATATCATCGTCTTGGGAGTCTTAAATAATAATCTGTCTACCATTGTTGACCAGACATTGAAGAGATATAATAGTTGTATTGGTAGCCACAAGTATCGTTGTTGTAAAGCATAGATTGTAAATTAGAAAATCATATTGATCAGGAGTTTGTTCTTAATGCGTCAGTTATTGATGTAAGAGCGAATTGAAATAGTTCTTTACTATCTTTTAAGATATTGATTACCTTTTCTTCAACTGTTTTATTGATTATAGATCCTATTCACAAAATGGCATTCTAAACTCCTTAAGATATCTGACAGAAGTTTTGCCCTTATCATAAAGGTCTAGCGTAATCTCTTGTTTTTATATTTAGCTTATATCAAATATATTTCATAAGGTATAGAATAATCAAACTATTAAAAATCGTTATCATCGCTATCAATTGCGAACCTGATATCATTCTGTCACTAACTACTCATTTACAATGAATTGCCTACTCTTATAAGAGGCTATATATTGTAGTTAGCGAAGACTGTGATTCTACACCATTCAATTATCTGCAAATTTTAGTGCTAGTAGACTACATTTTTTCCTCGCGATTGTTTTTGACTGTATTGCATTTCCTATTCCTAGAAGAAACACAACTTCCTATATTTATCTAATTTATTGAAATATAGTTAGCTTTATGTACTATAAGCATAATAGGTCCGTTAATCCTAATAACAAATGACTAATGTCAACAAATTAAATGTTAGAAGCATCTATGCATGGTCAATTGGACCGAATGGTTTCGAAGGAGTGTTTATTTTATGCCCTAATGATGAAAATATTATCGAATTAACCAATAATATGAAAAGACATCAAAAATATGACGAGTTTATATTCATAACTGAAGAAAGAAAAACCTCTAAGGCGAGAGATTTGTATATTGTCGAAGAACACAGCAATTCTCATAAACTCAATAGCAATACCAGTGATAATGAATATATAGATTATACAAGATTTAGATTTAGATGTAAAAAATTTTCATAATAATCCAAATTCTTCTGTATCATCTACTTTGCCTATATCTTCATTATTGCTTGCAATTACTGGTTTTGCATTATTTGATTCCAATCCAATTTGTTTGTCAATTCTTCATTAGATATATCTAAAACTAATTGAGCAGTTTTGAAACAGTTTACATGACATATTATACTGGTTTTTCTATTATACTTACAGTAATATATCACACATATACAAGTTATCTCTTGTTTTTAATACATAATTTCTATTTCTCATTAATCACCAATTGAATATTTATAATCTCACACATCTTCAAATAATGTAGAATGCCACATAAATCATCAAAACCTATAATATTCTACTCTCTTTTGGCTGCAGGATTTGTGTTCATAGTTGTTGGATCCATAATTGTATACTCATATTCAAAACCTGCGGAAGTACCATTACATGGAATTCTAAATGCTGGAACTACAGACATTTTGACTCCGAATATGAATATGGGTGGAATGGCGAATATTATCATTAAAGGTTCAATTTTCAATGTTACCATTACAGATCCAGTCGAACATATCATAAAATCTGAAACAAGAAGAACTTCCGATTTTAAATATAATTTTACAGCAGAAAGAGAAGGAGAACATAAAATCGAGATCAACAATATAGGTAGTTCAGATTTGGTTATAGAAGGTCACGCTCAGAATAAGCTTAATGAAATAGCACTAAGTGGACCTATTATGTTAATAATAACGGGTATAATTATAACAGGATTGGCTATTCGATTTAAAAAACTATAGTTTAATGTAATTCTGCTTTTTTATAAGATCCTAGAATTTTGAAAAAGGCAGTTTTGTTTTTTATAGATTGCAGCGCATTCTTAATAGTTTCATCTTCACAATGACCTTCAAAATCAACATAAAAATTATATTCCCAAGGGGTTTCCTTAGTAGGACGTGATTCTATTCTAGTAAGGTTTATCTCCCGACTTGAAAACTCTTTCAGAATACCAAAGAGTGCGCCTGGTATATGCTTGACAGAAAATATAATAGAAGTCCTATCATGACCAGTAGGCTCTGTTGTTGTTTTTGAGAGCACCAAAAATCTTGTGAAATTATTTTTTCTATCCTCTATTCCTTCTTCCAAAACAGCCATATCATATATTTCTGCCGCTCTTCTACTAGCTATTGCAGCTGCATTCATAATTATTTTTTCTTTGATCATCTTTACTGCACCAGCAGTATCATATGTAGGAACAGACTCAAATCTTTTTAATTGAAGATAATTTCTGCACTGTGCAATGGCTTGAGGATGCGAATATACAGCCACTAATTCATCTAAGGTTGTGCCCTTATTTACAATAAGACAATGTCTAACTCTCTGATAAATCTCACCGGTTACAGTAGTTTTTGTTTGTAATAATAAATCATAAGTTTCGTTTATGCTTCCCTCGATAGAATTTTCAATAGGTACTACTGCATAATTTGCTTCACAAGTTTCTATGCTATCAAATACATCTTGAAATGATTTCTTCGGCAGAACTTTTGCATTTGGGAAATATTGTAAGGTGGCCATTTCACTATAGGCTCCGCGTTCTCCTTGAAAAGTGACAGACTCACTCATCATAACTAATATACTTATTGTGTGTTTAGTTAAACATATGTACATTTAATCATTCACTCTATACAAAAGAGATACTGTCAAGCAAGACCAATTTACCTATTCTTATTGTTTTATCGCATCAGTTATTCTTAGGATATACTCTTCCAGCGAACCTATTCGACATATAGAATGCGTACAAATCATCTAATCTAAAAATGAGTATAAGCAATCATAGAAAGAAAATATGAAACTTAAATAGTGGGCTAAGGTTGTTTGATATGAAAAAAATACTCTGTTCGCATCTATATAAAAGAATCAGTAATCCAAAATTTTTTATAATATGTTACTGCAGGAGATTAATCTTATATGAGTCTATAAATGAATCTAATCAAATAGCCGTTTAACTATTACATACCAAACTCATAAAACATTCTCAATAATGATGCTTTTAAGTAGAGTTTACCTATGATTTATCTAATGTTATGAATCAATCGGAAAGTTTCTTTACCATAATCGTATGTCAATTTTCGATCTTCATACATCCCACACTCAATGCATTTTACGCTATTATGTACGCGAACAGTGTCACCGCCACAATTAAAACATAGAGTATAGAGAACTCCGAATTCTTTTTCATCGATTGTTATATGAATTGTTGAATTTAATAGACTGATTACTCGTCCTCGTATAATATCGCCAACTCTAAAAATGGTTCTGCCGCGTCTATCTCCTCTTTCACGCCATCCTCCGCTTCCGCCACTATTACTACTACCTCCTGTTCTAGTGGATGCAATTGCAGAAAATCCTGCATACGATTTCTTCTCATTTATATATAATACCCTTACTGAGATCATACTACCAAATAGCATCTCTATATAGCCAACTATGACATCCCCAATTTTAGGCAGCATCGGTGAATTTTTCTGATTAATCTTTACTATCCTTCTTTTGAAGTCATATACTCGTGTACCTACTGCTGTCGATCGGATAGTTCCATCTGTAATGTAGGTATTCTTTCCACCTTCGAACTCTTCAATGATTGCCACTTGTTCTCCAGGTAAAATTGGTGTTGCTGTATGCTTGTCTTTGATCATATAGGATGTATGTCAATGAGTTTTTAAGATATAACTGTTACATTAGGGTTTAG
>DATFPS010000015.1:0-2045 GCA_035264705.1 Nitrososphaeraceae archaeon
GACATTTCCTGCTGTTAATGCGGGAACGGCAAATCTCATTACTTGCCAAAAAGGAAAATTCCATGGCATAATGCAGGCAATTACTCCAAGTGGCTCAAAAGACACGAAACTTTTACGAAATTCTGTTGGAATTAATTCATCTCTTAAAAAGGATTCCGCATGTTCTGAGTAATAATCACAAACCCATGCACATTTTTCTATCTCAGCCAGTGATTGTCTTATAGGTTTACCCATTTCCTCCGTAATTAATTTTGCATAATCCTCTTTGTTTTTTTTCATAGCTCTCCCAAGGCGTCGCATATATGTACATCGTTCGGAGATATCGATCTTTCTCCAAATTTCAAAAGCAATCCTAGCATTTTTCGTTCTTTGACTGATTTCTTCAGTACTCATACTTTTATAAGTTGCAATTACTCTTCCAGTAGATGGATTAATTGTTTCAATTGTATTTGACATACCCAAGTATCTGATATTCATATATAATAACCAATTAGGTCTTAGGAATGGGATTGTATCCCGCGGGCAGGATCTGCTCCAATATAGTTGTTAACTAAGCTTGTTTGAGCCTGCGACTCTTCGGTTACTGCAAGTTGTGCGCCCAATAGGCTGATTCTCGTGGTCAGCTAATGATAGAGTAAGCCGACGTCTACAGCCGAAAGCTCTACCAGGCTGAGCTACCGCGGGACAGTTCGATTGCTGTATGAATTATATATAATTGTGACTGGCAATTAATCTAAATATCTTGCTAAATCCATGGCAAAGTAGGATACAATTCTGTCTGCGCCCGCCCTTTTCATCGACACAATAGAATTAACTTTAACTTCTTCTTCTTCTATCCATCCTCGTCTGCCTGCAGCCTTTACCATAGCATATTCACCAGAAACATTCTGAACAGCAAGAGGAAATTTAAAAATTTTTTTTATCATGTAGATGACATCCAGGTATGCCATTGATGGTTTTATCATAACCATGTCTGCTCCTTCCCTAATGTCACTTTCAATTTCTCTTATTGTCTCCTTTGGATTTGTATATGCTATTTGGTATGATGACTTATTCAGTTCATTATAATTGCATTTGTTTGAAAAAGTAGCCGATCTGAAAGGTCTGTAAAGTGGCGAATGATACTTCACAGAATAAGATAAAATTTTAGTGTTTTTAAAACCATATTTATCAAGTGATCTCCTTATTGAAAGTACTTGACCATCCATCATTGAAGAAGGTGCTACAACATCAGCGCCTGCCTCTGCATGGCTTGTAGCGATTTCGGAGAGAACCTGTAATGTAGAATCGTTGTCTATTTTGCCATTATCCTTGAAAACCCCGCAATGACCAGAGAGATTATACTGGCACAGACATACATCAGTTGTCACACTGATCGAGTTTCCAAAGCTAGCCTTAATCATTAACAATGCGCGCTGTACTATACCATTTTTTTCTGAAGCATAGCTCCCACCATCGTCGCGTTGCTTAGGAATGCCAAAGATAATTATCGATGAAATTCCAGCATCTAATACCTTCTGAACTTGGCTAATAATTTCTGACAAGGGCGTTATTGTCATTTCGGGCATTGCATCGATACAATGAATCTCCATTTCTTGTTCTTGAACAAAAATTGGAAAAACCATGTGTTTTTTATATAACCCTACTTCTTTGCAAATTCCACGATATATATTGTCAATACCAACGCTATATGTATGCACAAGTACCAGAAATCATAATGTCGTCGTTATATGAATTCTTGCTGTTATACCTATAAATATATATTATAAACAATCTGACATTTCTTGTGACCGCTATTACTAAAATATATGGTATTCATTATTTTTCTTCTTTTTTATACTTCGTGCTTTGACTATGTCATTGTTATAGTAATAATAAACAAGCATCGGGTGTCGGTTTCTATAAATCTTTGAGATCGATAAATTCAATACAGAATCTTAAAAGATATGACATTATCTTTGAATATAGAGATTTAAGCGGTTTGAATCATTTAACCCAACATGTAGTCATTTTACAATACCACAAACGTATATCATAAAGAAAAT
>DATFPS010000016.1:0-2676 GCA_035264705.1 Nitrososphaeraceae archaeon
GAAGTAAGTGGAGTGTACGGTGTTTATGACATCATTCTTAAGATTACATCAGATACAATGGATAAACTGAGGGAAACTATCACTTGGCATGTAAGAAGAATTGATAAAGTTAGATCGACTCTTACTATGATTGTGATTGAAGGCCAAGGAGATAAAGCGAAGAAACAATAATAATAACAATCATTTCAAAATATTTTTGATATAACTCAATGCCCTTACAACATCTTCCTCACTATTAAAAAAGTGTGGTGACGCTCTAACTACCTTTTTTCCACCTCCAATATCTCTTTCAGCAAACATAATTTCATTTTGTTCCAGTCTGTCGACGAGAGTTTTAGCATCGGAATTAGAAGAGGAAAAGGGAATTATGGATGTCCTCGCCTTTTCATCTTCTGGTCCGTAAATTTTAATACCCTTGATCTTTATAAGTTCACTTCGTAATATATTTGCGATTTTTATATTCTTCTTATGAATATTTGCTATACCTAAACGTAAAATATATCGTAGTGAAGATTCCAATCCTGCAACACCAGGATAATTACGAAATCCGGTCTGAAATCTTAGGGGAGATTCAACGTAGGCAATAACTTTCTGATCTGATAATATTGCTGATTCTCCACCAATAGATTGAGGAATTAGAATTTCAGCAGCATTTTTACTACAATAAAATATTCCAATACCAACAGGTCCACAAAGCCACTTAAATCCCGGAAATGCCATAAAGTCGCAGCCAATTTTCTTAACATCCACTTCAATTGAGCCCACTGTTTGGGCAGCATCGATGCAATATAAGATATTATTTTCACGTGCAATTTTTCCAGTCTCCTCAACTGGCATTATTGCACCAGAATTATATAGTGCATGGCTCAATGTAATTAGTTTCGTATTTTTCTTCTTTGCCAACTTCTCCAGATTTGTAAAATCAAAATATCCATTTTCATCAATCTCCAATTCGTTTATTTTTACACCTTTTCTTTTTGATAATTGCAGCCATGGCAGATAATTAGCATAATGTTCGTGAGGTCCACCTCTAACGATAATAGAATCAGTTTTTTTCCAGTCGAGACCATTGCAGACATAGTTGAGACCTTCTGTAGTGCTTTGAGTAAATACAATTTCGTTAGGATCACAATTTATCATATGAGAAACTCTAGTACGTAGTTCTTTCATTAATGAAACGATATAGTCATATATTATTTTAGAATCAGGTCCATCCTCAGAACATTTTAAAAGAAAGTCAGTAATTGATTTGATTGTAGAGATTGGAATAGGAGCAATGGCTCCATTATTCATGTAAACTTTCTTTCTTATAAGTGGAAAGTCTCTTCGAATTAGATCTAACTCAATACTATTATCACCATAAAATCCATTATATCCTGCATCCATCTAAACTGTATAGAAGTGGATACATCCTATAACGATATCTTTAGCACAAAGGGGTTGAATAGCCTAACATATAATGATCCCTATGCAAAGCTTTGTTTTACTTCTATGATAGCATCATGGTGTCAAAAAAAAGTGATATATATTGATCTTGACACTATGTTTGCAGCATATGCGAAGTCAGACTTTATATTATCATTGAGAAACACAGAATATATTAATAAAACAATTAATATTTATCTTCCAACAGAAGATAGATTCGAATCGATTTTAAAAGAAGTCATTGAAGATATGTATGATTCATCAATTGTTATTTTCGATTCTGTCAACAACTTTTATAATATGTATTACAAAAAAATTAATATCAACTCAGGTAGAGGACTTGGTAACATAAATCATCTACTTTCAATTCTTCTTATGTTATTGTTAAAGCATGGCACATATCTGAATGTTCCCATTCTCGCGACGAGTATGATCCGCTATAAAAAATATACAGAATGGATTGAAACTCCAGCTAGCAGACGACTTTTACACAAAAAAAGCATTGTGAAGCTAAATGTAGAAATGATAAATGAAGATGACCTTTCTCTGGAGATAATAGCCCACCCTACTCGAACCTCAGAGAAAATTATCTTTCAAAACCTTGGGGTCAAGCTTGATTCAAGCATAGAAAATAACGCTTAACAGCGACGGTTGGATCTATTCTCTTACGGGTCAATCATATCATAATTTTATAAATGCCATTAAATCACAACCAAAACAAGTAATACCAGTATTGTAAATACAATTGATAAGTATGACTATACATTATAACGATAAAAGAAGTAATAGAAAGTCAACTTTCTAAATCACATCATTAGAATACTTGATTTAAAAGGTTAATTAGGATAACTAGTTACCCACAATAATAATTTTGAGTAACATGGTCTGTAATTTGCTTATTATTAGAAAGCGTGCTATTATCTTTTACTTCTTCTTAGCAAGTAGGCTGACTCTAACGAGACTAGGCAGTTTAACTATCAATGTTAACTAGCAAACTTCTCTAAAATAGCGCCAATACACTTTGTCGTCTTATTTAGCAGATCAATTCGTGCAAATTCGTTTGGCGAATGAATTTTCGCATATATATATGTGCTACCTATAGAAATACAAGGTGCACCAAGTACTTTGGCAAAGGAATACATTGGTCCGGTTCCAGCGGATGATATACTAATAATCGCCGACCCAAAAGTCTCCTTTGCTGATTCTTGTACCTGTTTTACAAAGGAATGGTTGGAAGGCATTCTCACGGCT
>DATFPS010000017.1:0-2155 GCA_035264705.1 Nitrososphaeraceae archaeon
ACATATATGTATTGAGCAGAAATATGATCATGATGAGATACTTGATTAAGAGAAGTGGGATGATATAAATACTAATTGGGATAATGGAGTCTATTTTACTAAATTCATATGATTGCAATATGTTTTTATGTTTTAGACAATTTCTCTGCAACCTTCCAACCAAATTTAATAACATATGGAGATATGAATGTGGTAATTATTGTCATAGCCCCAACCATTGGCAGCAGAAAAGAACTCGTAACGCCTACATCGGCGCCACCTTTTGCAACGACAAGTGCTAATTCACCACCTGAAGAAGATAAACCAAATCCTGCTCTAAGCGATGTGAGTGTACTAAAACCCTGGTATTTTGTAGCCAAGAAAACAGTAAAGAATTTGGCAGCGAGAGATACTGTTACTAAAACAAGAGCAGGCACTATGAAGAGTAGAAGAAGAGTAACATCCATTAAGGCACCCACAGATACAAAGAACAAAGCAGCAAACATATCTCTAAGTGGAGTTGCTAAGACCCTTGTAACAGCATGTGATTTTGATTCAGCAATTAATACTCCTGCAAAAAAAGCACCTGCTGCAACAGAAATTCCTATCTCGTAAGCTACAAAAGCCAAACCAAAAGCTACACCCAACATAGCAACTACTAAAACATCATGCTGATTTGTCCTGCTCACATAGTCAACTAACTTCGGTACTGTCTTTGAACCAATTACTAAAACGCCAGCTATGAATGCAATAGTTATACCAATAGAAAACCCTATGTCTATAAAAGATAAATTACCTGTAGAGCCTACTGACTGCAAAATCGCCAACATAGAAATAATGATTATATCTTCAATTATTGCAACACCCAAAATAAGAACAGAAGCTTCTTCTTTTATCATATTTAGCTCTTCTAATACTCTCATAACTATGACAGTACTTGTGACGGATATTGCTAATGCTAAAAATAGACTATCAAAAAAGGAGAAATTCAAAGCAGCTTGTCCTACAAGGTAACCAGCTGAGAAGGTCCCAAGAGCTTCAGATATTGCAATCACAAACGCCTTTCTTCCTATTTTCCTTAGCTTTTCAATAGGAAATTCCATTCCTACTACAAAGAGTAGTAATATAATACCAATTTCTGCAAATAGATTTAAAACTTCGACATTAAGGATAAAGCTAAAGGGAGGAGTATAAGGACCTATTATTATCCCTGCTCCAATGTATCCAATAACCATTGGTTGTTTAAGCTTAAATGAGATTAAAGCCATGGCAGATGCAACGATCATAATGACAGCAAAATCCTGTACTATCTGTCCTATCTCAATTACCATGACCGTATGCAGATAAAAAAGCGCCATATGGTTATAATATATGTATCTCTGTGAAACCGATTTAATTTGGATAAGGCCAAGATATTTTAGTAGAATATTTTTGGCAACTTCCTTATTAATTCGATGGCTTGATTATGAATTAGTAGATGTTAAATTCAGTAGTCAAACAAGTAGATAAAAATTCAGTGAAACAATAGAAAAAACTGGAATACCAGTATCTTATTTATCATATTGTTGTTTTGTTATTATGAGCAATTGAGCATCATACACACGTAGTTTTTATTTAACTCTCAGAACTATGATGTAAGAAAAAAATAATGTTGTTTGAGAAGCCATTAATTTTCCTGTGCTTATTAACAATGTCCATTATCCTTTCAATAGATATCATCAATAGCACATCCAATACACTAGTTGACTCTGCAAATGCTCAAATCACTCTGGATAGTATAAGAGGGCTTCAAAATGGAACAGCACAAAGTACAGTAGACAGAAGTTTAATAGTAAAACTTTTGGCTGACAATCTAGAAGATAGATTCAATAAATCAGCTGCAATTTTGGAAATAACAAGCAGATTACCAGAACTAAAAAATGTATCTTATGCTAATTCAATCGACACGACATTACATGGAATACCTCAAGACCTTGACATAGAAAAAAGAAAAATAGCACAAGATATTTTGACTGCAGATAGAGACTTTGAGGTAATATTTTTCCTGCTACCAAATGGTGATATGTATCTGGAAGAACCATATTCCAATCAACAGAACTTGACAAGAAACAATTTTGCTTTTAGAGACTACTATAGAGGAGCTGTCAGTACTGGTGAAACTTATCTAGGAAATGTA
>DATFPS010000018.1:0-2667 GCA_035264705.1 Nitrososphaeraceae archaeon
ATTGTTGGTGACGGCTGATTTGTTGATCCTTCTACACCATAAATTTCCTTTGGTCTGCAACTTGGCAAAGTATCAGATAAGGCAATGCCATAGATATCTTTAACGTTAGAAAGGATACGATTTTGGCATGATTCCTGGAAATCAACTAGCAAAGAATAGTGACCTGACATTCTTATGAGAGATCACTTGTAGTGGTACTGCCACTATTACTACTCCTTTAAGAAGTTTTGAATACAATACGTATTGATGTAAAATATACATGCAGTAGGAGCATGCCATAAAATCCTCACGAGCAAAAAAAAGTTATAACTGAATGCATACAAAATACGGCTCTCTTAACTTAGCAATAAAAGCAGAAATCCTATTCGTTATATTGGCATAGGCAAAAAGAAATAGAACATCTGCCAAAGATATTGGTTATGCTTTATACTGTACTTTCCTGGTGTTTCTTATAGAAATAAATCAAAAGCATTATCCACATTTATCACGAGTCAAGTCTCTCTGCCTGGAAATGGGTTAAACACTAAAAACCAGAAAAAATATCTTTCAAAAGAAGAAAAATAGCAAAATTTACAATTGATGAAACACAAATTAAAGTTGGACAGGATTGCTTTTGGATTTGGGTTGCCATTGAACCAATAGATAAGGTAGTTCTTGGAGCCCACATTTTTTCAGAAAGGAATATGCTTATCGCCGCAGAAGAATTTCTCTGCATTCTATATGATAAACAAATCCGGAAAACATCCCATCCCAACAGAGACGGTGGTACTTGGTATCCTCGTCAAACCTGTAGATTCTTGAAAATAACACATCGTTTACATTCATCATATGAGAAGAGAAAAGCATCATTGAACGAACAATTCAGTCTATAAATGAGAGAACTGAAAGTTTTGATGACTACTTTGTAATAAAAGTAAATGCAAATTGCAACATATTAGAAATTGGTTTAACTTATTTGTTGGCTCTTATAATAGATGGAGTCAATTCTTAAGTTAACAGAGCCGATTCTTCTCCACACCATTATTATCTTGTTTTTCTTTCGATCCTTCTGTTCTCCTCGCTTCAACCTTCTTGTTCAAAATAACTCCTATATGTGTAAATGATATCCTGGCCACTTTTGCTATCTCGTGTTGGTTCTACCTTTATTGTAAAGCTTTAAAACAAGTCATTTTATTTCTTGGCTTGTTATCACTGGGAATTTTTTTATTAATATATCTAATTATACTAAACAGAATCTTAAAACTGTTGTTACCACCTATTACCTATTTTGTTGCCTTGTTATCACCTGCTTTCAACTGTTACCACTGCATGGTATTTGAATTCGATTATATGTGATAAATCTATTATGTATGGGTCAGATCAGAGGGGAATCAAAATAGGAAATTACACATGATCATGGTCATGAATTCTTGATAATCAAAGACATCCGGAAAAATAACGCAATCAAATCAAAGGATAAGATTTTAATAGCCAATACTCTCCCATCCAATATCTTATCTACATGGTGTATTTTATCAGATTGGAATGATAAAATGGTCATTGCAAAGCAGTTTAGATCTATCCAGAGCATTCTACCTGGAATTTCAAATGAACCAACTAAAGATATCCAAACGGCTGAGGATAAATCTTTAAGTAATTGTCCTAGAGCGATTGGTAAAGTTATGGTAAATACTACTCAATAATACCTCATATCTTCTTGAGAATATGGTGTTGAGATTATTATTCAGCTGTCTGTTACAATTGTTTTTCCCTTCTTCTTGTTCTTCTTCCTCTGCCGAATTCAGTCTCTAGTTTCTTCTCTTTCGGTCTCTTCGCTCATTATTAGTTCACTTTATTCTTGTATATGATTTAAATTATTATATAATCAGCTAAGTATATTTTGCATTTAATTTAACGAATACCAAAAGATAGCGTGTTATTATAGACATATTGATATTGAATAACTAAAATATCATACTATTATGAACTTCCATATTGTCATGAATATCTACACCATTCAAAGTATGTAACTTTATCTGATCAATCTACGAGAACGTAAACATCATCTCTTGTGTCTGCGAGCGATATTCAAGCATCATTAGTTGTAGCAGTTAATTTGAAATCATCCTTATTATTTTCTTTGCCAATGTAGAGACCAGAAGAGACTTCATCTAATACATTTTAACATGAGCAGTGGCATTTCATTTTTCTTTTCCTATTGTTCATTTTTTATCGAACGTCCTTGATATTATTATAGATGTTTAGAGCATAAATTGGTAAAGCTAGCCCAACCTCCTTTACCTTACAGAGAAAACGAGGGAATGATATAGTCTTGGACAACTGCTGTGAACAATTACTAACCTAAAAACACTTGAGATAGCCAATACATCCTTATGGTACTTGATGTTTAAACAGAACTGAACATATTTTGCAAAATAATAAATGTGATAAATGCAGATTAACAATTCATCCTGACTTTATAGGATATCATAAATGTGGATATGCAAACTGTCCTATTTGTAAAAATGCAATAACAAATTCGCAATACTGGTTCCACATCAGATCGCATCCAGGACATGAAAATGATAGCCCCCCACCACCAAGAGAGACGAGCTTTAATCCAAGACAAGGTACGAGAACGCAACACTCAACTCAACGTTGGTCATAATTTTCTACCTATTCTATACC
>DATFPS010000019.1:0-2849 GCA_035264705.1 Nitrososphaeraceae archaeon
AGATATTCATTTATTTGCTTGGAATTCAAATTGCATCGGTACATAACATGGGTCTTCCTTGCACCGTTCTCACACATTGAAAGAATAAATTCAATTATCTCTAACCATCCCCTATTACTCCAGCCAGTTGTATTAAGTGGCAATTATAACCGAAAGTATCTCAAGATCCATTGCTTTTAATGCTAAACATACTTTTTAATTCAAAAAGAACATAGAACATTTCTTCTATATTTTCAATATGGGTGTATCATATGTAGTTACCACGGGCTAAATCAAATTTTCCATCATCATCATGCTTTTCCGTAAAATCAAATAGCCGAAAAAGGACTTTGTTCCTCTTTTTATTCCTATGCCATTACCTGATTGTATAGTTCATAGTAATTGTTAAAATTATTAAGCTCTCCGGATTCTATAACTGTGCTTGGATAAATTATATCGATCCTCGGTTATGGCAAATGCGGATGATTTCATTAAAATTATCGATGCTGCTGCGAATATTATGTATAAGGAAAGACAATATAGTAATATCGTCGGAGGATCAATTACATGTGGATTTGCTGAATTGAAAATTCCGCAAAATGTTGTAATTATTGGTGATATCCACGGTGATTTAAACTCATTATTTGATATCTTGAAGGACGTAGAGTATGAAAAGTTCCTTGCTGATGCAAAGAACAAGATGATATTCATGGGTGACTATGTAGACAGAGGGAGTCAATCGATTGGAGTTTTGTATACGATTTGTTATTTAAAACAAAAATATCCCGATTCTGTTATACTTATGCGTGGAAATCACGAAGCACCTATCGAATTTCCATTTTCTTCACATGATCTACCGTTTAAAATTGTAGAACGATATGGAGAGAGGGGAAAACAACAAATATACATTAACAGAATACTACCATTTTTTCGACTATTGATCCTCTCAACTTTGATACAAAGTCAGGTACTGATTGTCCATGGCGGAGTTCCTACACAATGCGCGGGGCTAATGGCGAATTTTAAAAATTCCATTGCTACTGCAGGGCAAAATATTCATGATGGATGGACGGAGGAAATTTTATGGAACGATCCACGACAGCACATCAAAAATCATAAGGAATGGGAGCCTTCTAGGAGAGGTATTGGAAGACACTTTGGAATTAATATTTCTAAAAGATGGTTAAGAATATCTGGTACTAAAATGATAATAAGAGGACACGAGCCTTGCAGGGGCTTCAAGATTGATCATGATGGATTAGTTGTCACTTTATTCTCTTGTAAAGAGGCGTATCCATCTTTTGAAGCTGCTTACCTATCTGTCACAACCCAACAATGGCAATCAATTTTCAACGGCACAGATCTAAAGCCTTATATCTCAAAACTTACCTAAGTCAAATTTCTAGAGTTTCTTTTATTTCCTTGCAACGCTTTCTCAACGATACAGTGGATATATCAGCTACCTGGCAGATCTCTACCTGCCTCAGAAATTCATTGCAATTGTGTGCAGCTATATATATAACGGCTCCTGCAAGTGCCCTTGGATTTTTGCCTATTGAAATTCTATTTTGCTGTACGTGAGAATAAATTTTCAAAGCTTCACGTTTTGTTTTTTCACTTAAATCTAATCTATTTGCAATAAGAGTAACATAATCTGGTCCATGAAGAACAGGCATTTGCAAAGAAAGCTCTCTGAGAATCAACTTGTAATGAGACATTACGTCTTTGCTGGATAAATTACAAACCGCCGCTACATCTGAAATTGTTTTTGGAGTTGCTGTCTCTCTGCAGGCAGCATAAAGTGCAGCTCCGACTAAGCCGAGAGTTGATCTGCCCTTTGCAAGTTTTTTTATAGCAGCTTTTCGATAAATGTAGGCGGCACTTTCCATTACGGCCTGGCTGAGATACAACTTATCTCCAAAGTTATTGAGAAATTTTAGAGCCTTCTCTAAGTTTCTGGAAATGGAATCATTAAGTTGTGATCTATTGTTCCACGTTCTTAATCTTTGGATTTTGGTTCTTTGAGCAGGCTCGAGAGCCTTCCCTCTGGCATCAGTATCGCCAATCCCGATTAATGTAGATAAACCCTTATGATGTATTGCAAGAGATTCTGGCATACCTGTTCTTGATCTATCACTATATGTAGATTGAGAAGAATAATTGTTATTGTGATCACTTGTAAAGATTTCAGCATTTGCAACACAGCCACAGGAGCTGCATACATATTCGCTAGAAACCATGTCAAAGATAACGGTGTCGCTGTTACATTGCTCGCAATAAGATACATTATTCATATCTCTTGAATTTTTTGTTGATGGTATTTGTTGTTCAGCGGGTTCCATTAGGACAACATCACCGAATCTTTTATTATCCATAGTTTTTCTAGAAATTAGAATTTTGTATAATAAAATGTTAATATTAAGAAAATCTAAGTGAATTAAACATACAAGATGGAAGATAGATTTACGGCAGTCGTGTTGTGTCTGACTATGTTCTAGATATATTCATTGCCAGTTAGACACATCTTTTCTTTTTAAGATTTATGTGGTATTAGTCTCTCCATAATTAACGATCTAGTGAGGATAAATCTTATATTATTCCGTCCATTACCGTACTCTCCTATGCCAAAGGCAGGCTTCAAATCCATCACGGTAAGTGAAAATGTTTATAAAAAATTCTTTGATGTTTACATAAGGAGTAAAAAAGACCTTGAATTAAAAGGTATTACAAGTTTTTCAGGTTATCTTACAAGTATGATGGAGGAAATGATAATAAAATATGAAGTATTTGCCAAACATGCTCCTTTTATCGAAAAAATTGCTATAGATCAAAATCGTGTAATTGTAAAAGACAATAAGCGAAATCGAATT
>DATFPS010000020.1:0-12848 GCA_035264705.1 Nitrososphaeraceae archaeon
AGATCCCAACGTGTTCGATGTAAGCTAAATGTAGACACCATTTAAATGTTGACGTTATTTTTCTTTTTGCTAAGTGTTTTTCTATTAATAAGAGAAACAAAACTCAGAAGTACAGTAGCAAATAAATTCTATAAGATATTGCCTCTCTCTAATGATATTAACTAAATTATTATACTCATAAAGCGATGGAATATTTGTCAGTCCTTGGTATATATATACATATACATATATATAGAATAATCAACTTTGCGTATGAATGCCTTTTTATTAGAAGCATCAAATGTTTATATGTCGACTTTATTTATAGGGATATAATTACTTTCGATTAGCACTTACAATAAAAAGTATTGTGTTATCTTAAAATGCTATAGCTGCATAGTCCCTATTGTTTTTATGCTTATACAGGAAAGGCAAGAAAATGCAACAAAAGATATATGCTGTATACAAACTTAACATTCTAGATCTCTTTGTTATAGAGAAAAACAGCAAAGCAGATTGTTTAATATTACAATAAAGAGATGGTAAGGATCTCTATTAACAGAGCAAAAAAGGACATTTTACAGACCAATGGATCTACTTTTGTCTAGCAGGTTTGACAATACTGGATAACATAAATAAACATAATGGATTGGTATATAGTAATTGTTATGCTAGTCCAAATGTATTTATCTGCGATTTGAGCAATTTAATCAATGGGCAGATTTCTAGGAAGGAAAAGCACGAGATATTCCCCTACTCCTTCCGAAAATAATACTTATCAAACGGATTATAACGAAGATCTTGAGTTTCGAAAACGTGATTTATACAAGAAAGGGATAAATCACATGGCGAATGAAAAATTAGAAGATGCCATTCGCAGTTTTGAACTTGCACTAAGAATAGATCAAAATTACGTCGATGCATGGATCAAAAAAGGCTATGCTCATTTTCACATGAATGAATATAATGCTGCTATTTCCTCTTATGATAAGGCACTAGAGATCGACCTTAATAATGCAGAAGCTTGGAATCTGAAGGGTTTATCATATTATAGAATGAAAAATTATGATAAGGCAATAGCGGCATGTGAAAAAGCAATTGATATTAACCCTAATGATGGGATGTCTTGGTATAATGAAGCATGCTATCTTACTTTGAGTGGTAGAGTAGATGAAGGATTGGAAGCCTTAAAGCGTTCCATCGAAATAGATATTTCCAATGCCAAGAAAGCGGTCCGTGATAGAGACTTTGAAAATGCTAGAGCCGAGGAGGGATTCCGGCGAATTATTGAGGTCGTCGTATTAGAATCTATCAGACAAGGCTATGATTACGTAGGAAAGATTGTCTGGATTAGCGCAATGGATAAGGAAGATGTCGAAGATGCCATAACTCGATTATCTATGAAAGGATTACTCATTAAAAAAGAAAAAAGGACATTGACAAGCAGGGAAGAATATTACGAACTTGCCAACGAAATAGCCTATAAAGTCGGTACAGCAAAACGTTCAGGTCTTCTTGGAAAAAGCAAAGAAATTTCTGCTCCAGTGCAGCAATTGAAAGACATAATTGAAATTATTGGCAGAGCCAAAGATTCTGTAGAAAAGGGGGATGTCAATTCAACCATCCAGGACTTTGATTCTCTTATCAATCCTATGAAACATGGGAGTGCCATGATAGAACAATTCTTTGACGAGCATAGAGATCTTAGACTATTTCAGATAAGATTAAAAGACAAGGGGCAAGACTATCTTAACTCTCATAGATCTGACTTGATAAAATTGCTCACAGACATTGATTTCAAAATCCGAAACAATCAGGTAACTAAACCCATAAAAGATTGAAGATTGAACACTCATAATATCCTATTATTATTATTTAAAAGAAGTTTTTCAAATTGTTTGCATTGTAAAGATATGATATTCTTATAATTTAGTATTTCTCACTCGTTCATAATCCACATATGTATATTCTTAATAAAATGAAAGATAATAACTTTATTCCTATCTAATAAGCAGAATAATTTTAACTACATCCTTTTTCCTATATTAAAAAATGATAGCATCAATTGACGAAGTGTATATGATAGCAAAAGTTATTCAGTTAGTATATTTATCTAAGTATTTTTAGCAGAGAATGTATTAATACCTAGTAGTAAAAGAAGAATCATATGACAAAGATCTTTGCTGATGTGAACGAGAAAGAAATCACTCGCGCTATCGCCGGGATGTTTCATGAGACCATAACAGAATTTACAGATTCTGATGTAATAATCATTGGCTCTGGACCTAGTGGATTATCAGCAGGCATGGAATTAGGAAAAATGGGCGTAAAGACACTCATTATTGAACAAAATAACTATGTTGGTGGCGGTTACTGGGTTGGAGGATATATGATGAATCCTGTAACGGTTAGAGCTCCAGCACAAAAGGTCTGGGATGAACTCGGTGTCCCATATAGGAAGGTAAATGAAGGACTTTACGCTACATGGGGACCGCATGCATGCTCAAAATTAATAGCCGCTACTTGTGATGCGGGCGTTAGATTCTTGCAGTTAACTAAATTCGATGACCTGGTATTAAAAAAGAATCGTGTATGTGGTGTTGTTGTTAATTGGATGCCTGTCTCAGCTCTTCCTAGAAATATCACTTGTGTAGACCCTGTTGCACTTGAAAGTAAAATTGTCATAGATGCGTCAGGTCACGACTCTGTTGCTGTTAAACGCTTAATGGATCGTGGTTACGTCAAGTGGAAGGGAATGGACCCTATGTGGGTAGATGGAGGTGAAGATGCTGTAGTCAATAATACGGATGAGGTCTTCCCAGGGTTGATAGTAACGGGCATGTCAGTCACAGAGACACACGGCTTACCACGAATGGGACCAACATTTGGTTCGATGCTGCTTTCTGGAAAGAGGGCTGCAGAAGTGGCACTGGGTAAACTAAAAGAGATACAAGGATCTCCTGAACTAAAGATAAATAGCATTCAAACCTGAAATCTCGCTCTATTTCTATTTCTGTTTCATTGAATAAATAATATTGAATTTTCGACATATTCATCTTTATTCTGATTTTACATTCAGAAATTTGAATCTGAATATAGTCGCTAAAGACATCGGTGATATTTTTTCAAACTGTACAATAGATATAAGAATTCCTTTCCTGCAATACGCCACAAAGTCAATATCAGTTAATTGGTTGGCAGAAGAACTTGTCTTGCTGCAAATCTTGGATACAAGTCAACCTTATAATAGTCAACCTGAAATAGGAAGAAGATCATACAGGAATGGCGTACTTTTTGAAAAATATTTGATCACCAATCCATATCATACATCGCGGGGGCTATATGATGGCTTTATGATGCAACGATTATATGAAACATTACTACCTGAAAATGAAAAAACGATTGATAATATAAACATAATATTGGATAGCAGATTGACCTGCACATTTAGTGAAGATGACCATAGGTATCATGCGCGAGCTATCATCTGTGGAACACCATCTATTATATCTACAAGCGGTATAATCGAAGCTCCTGCAAAGGCTAAGGATTTCTATCTTAGACAAATTGGACGGATGCCCACTGCTGCAGACATAGAAGATTTGAAGAAAAAATTTGCAGGAAAGTATATTGACAATGATGATCATAGAATAAACTATATTATAAATGGATATATTATACAAGCACTTTTTTTCTTTTTGACAGATGCAAACCCATTTTGTAGCGATGCTGGATGTAGGCTCTTTAACGCTCATTGGCAAGAGGATCTGATAAGCACTCAAGTAAATAATCAAAGAATATGTAAAAGGGATCTTCTATTGATTGATAAATTCTCAAATAATATTTGATATAATCCTTTATATTTTAATAGCCATATATTATTAAATGAAGAATACAATACGTTTCTTAATAATTAATTTTTGACAACTATACAAATTACAAATATTTCTTACTTGTAATGAAAATCTTGTTGAAAGATTTCTATAAAATGAAATCAATGTGTGCCATCTAAATCTGGATATTGATATCGAACAAATTATTAAATGGTGCTATCCTTTTTATCTCTTAATATTAATGTCTAAGATTGCCGCAAAAGAACAAGATCACAATATCGATAGGAATGAAGCATTTGAAGTAATCATCATTGGTTCAGGACCTGCAGGTTATACAGCTGGAGTTTATACATCACGTGCAAAACTTAGAACTCTTATCATTTCTGGTACCCTTCCTGGTGGACAGTTAATGACAACAAGTGAGGTAGAAAACTATCCCGGTTTTCCTAATGGTATATTTGGACCAGAGCTGATGATGAATATGAGAGAACAAGCAGAAAGATTTGGTACAGTTATTGTGGACGATGAAGTCATTCGAGTTGATTTTAGTAAACGGCCTTTTATAGTAACAACACACTCAGAAAATTATGAAGCAGAATCAGTATTAATTTGCACAGGTGCCTCTCCTCGCAAATTAGGGATTGAAGGAGAACAGCAATTTGCTGGCCGGGGAGTATCATATTGTGCCACTTGTGATGGTCCATTCTTCAAAGGTGAAGATATAGTCGTTGTTGGTGGAGGAGATACAGCATTAGAAGAAGCAACATTCTTGACTAAGTTTGGCAAATCTGTGAAGATAATTCATAGACGTGAGTCATTACGTGGAAGTAAGATTCTTCAACAGAAGGCATTCGAGAATCCCAAGATCCATTTTTTGTGGAATAGTGTTGTGGCTGATATTAAAGGTGATAAGAAAATCGGCACCGTTGTTATTAAGGATATAAACAATGGTAAGCAACAGATACTTCCAGCAGGAGGATTATTTGTTGCAATAGGCCATGAACCTAACACTGCGATATTTAAAGGTCAACTGGAGATGGATGATAAAGGTTACATTATTTTAAAGAGCCAGACAAAGACAAGTGTAGAGGGAGTTTTTGCAGCGGGAGATGTACATGATTATAGATACCGTCAGGCAGTAACTGCAGCGGGATTTGGATGTATGGCTGCATTGGATGTAGAAAAATGGTTGACTGAAAGAAGGCATAGGAATTAAAAGTTATTATTACAATACTTAGCTAAGTGTATATGCAATATTTGAGATATTCTTTGCACTTATGAGGGCATTATCATATTCATCTTCATCAAAGATATTTTCTTTCAAATAAAGACTTTTAAACTTTCTTCCATCATCTGCAAATATTCCTACAAGAAGACCATTGTCTAGTTTTTCAGCAGTTTTTAACATAGATGACAAGACAGACCCTGAGGAAGGACCTACTAGTAAGCCCTCTCTTGTTACTAACTGCTTAACCATATTAAAGGAATCAATATTAGTGGCAGTCATCCATTCATCAACAACTTTTTCACGACGTCTAAATAAATCTGGCATTGAAGATTCTTCAAAATTTCTCAGACCTTGTAAGAGATGATTCTTCTGAGCTTGGACTGCGACTGCTTTAATATTCTGATTCTTTTCCTTAAGAAAAGTTGCGGTTCCAGTAATAGTTCCACCCGTACCACAGCCACTAAAGAAATGAGTGATATTACCATTAGTTTGCTCCCAAATTTCAGGACCAGTACTTTCATAATGAGCCAAATAATTCGCATCATTTTCATACTGGTTTGGCATATAATAGATATCAGGTCTAGGTTTCGATATTGCCTTCGCAAGCGCTATACTTTGATCCGTCCCAGCTCCTACTCTGGGGCACAGATCGTCAGATGTCTCATGAAGAATTGCTCCTAATTGTCTTAAGATCATTTTTGTTTCTTCGCTGACCTTCTCAGGAATAACAATTTCAACCTTATATCCCAATGATGACGCAATACCAGTTAAAGCAATGCCAGTATTTCCAGAAGTAGGCTCTATGATAATGCTCTTATCTTTCTTTAATACACCTTTCTTCTCTGCGTCCTTTATCATCCAATATGCAGCTCTGTCTTTCACAGAGCCAAATGGATTAAACCATTCCAATTTTGCATAAAATTTAATACGCTTAGTCGAGAACGAAGTAAGTTCTATTAATGGAGTACTACCAACTTGGTCAATTATATTAGGTCGAGCGACAGTTGTCATTCTATTTTGCCTTCTTAATTGTGAATTCAAGATCTTTTTTAATTTTGTTTATTGATAAGATTTCATGACCGTTTCTTTTTACCCACCTTGAGACATCTTCCTCAGATTCTGGATCATCAGATAGTATTTTAAGTATGTCGCCTGTTGCCAGTTTTTCCATCTCGATCTTAGTACGAAATACTGGTTCAGGACAAAAAAGTCCTCTGACATCAATAGTTTTAGTTGTGGACTCGCCACTTTTAGTACTCATACTAACGAACACAATATATAATTGCATCATTATATTAAATGTTTATGAAGATCGTAGAAGAATACTATGTCATAAATACTAATATTTAATAGTCTTAAATATGAATTTTTTATCTTTATTTACTCATACGAATTCACTAATCTATATCAGTCGCAAATCATAATAGAAAATTTATAATCTTTTATTACAATGTTTCACGATTTATAAATTTTATAAAATTATCTTCTAAAGCACCATTAATAAAAGGTCTTATTCGCTTGATAATGTTTTTAGAGGACCCGTGAAAATATCTATGCTTTAGACCACTATAACACTATTGAGATCCTTTACAGTTATAATACCTTTGAAATTACAATATGGTGTTTAGAGAAGAACGTTGGCAGATTGCATAAAGTTACTAGTAGCAATTTTCCTTCTATAATTGCATTCCTTCATTTATTATCGAAACAAATCCTTTTCTTTTCTCCTTACCAGGTTGGAAATGGAGGGTTTGTCTTCTGCGTCATACCTACAACCCCTTACTATGGCGACTGGGATGCAATCTGATTTACCCATTACAAGCTCGGCAGCAGATGCGATTTCATCCGCTGTCGCAATTTCTGTTACCTTCAATTTCTTTCCATACATATCAATAGTTCCTACATAACTCTTTATTGGTTTTATTCCTGCTATACCTATTGCAACATTGGTTTGTCCCTCTCTAAATGGCCTACCAAAGGTATCTGTTATTACAACTGCTACATTTTTTGTTGTTTGCTTTTTAATGGAGTGTCTAATTTTCCTTGCAGATTCGTCCGCATCAATTGGTAATAAGACCACATGATTGTCACTGTCTTCAACATTGCTCTGATCTATTCCTGCATTTGCACAGACAAAACCCTGTCTTGTTTCTACTATTATTACTCCTCTATCTTCTCTTATTACCTCTTTTGATTCGCTTAAGATCATTTCAATAATTCTCGCATCTTTGCAATTTTTTCTTGCTAACTGCATAGATTTATTGGAGGGATTGATCAAATTGAGGTTCACTATTCGACCCTCAGATTTTGAAATAATTTTTTGTGCAATAACTATGATATCTCTGTCATATAGATTTTCATGAGCTTGACATATGGATTCTAAAATTATCAAATCTAATTTATCCTCTGGTTTTATCGCTGCAGGAATATGAATTGGAATAATTTCTATTTTAGCATGAACCATTAAATCAAGATAAACGCTGACGATATAAAAAATTGATTACCTATTATTGCGCTGTGCAAGAACTGCGTGTCCAAATTTCTTTTCTAATAAGTTAAGTAATAACATTAGATCACGTATCTCTATAACTGCATCTGATCTCTCCTTAACCTTATCTACAGGACAGAATCCTATCGTGAATGCCGCTAGTGAAAACAACTTCAAATCATTTGCACCATCTACTACTACTACAGTATCTTCCTTTTTAATACCCCATTCCTTTATTGTTGGTATTACTACAGCTGCCTTATCTGATGTGACGTGAACATTTATACCATCTAACTTACCGTTCGTGAATATCAATTCATTTGAAAATATTTTATCTAGCCCAAGTTCGTCTTTTAGTCTATCAGTTATTATGGTGAACCCTCCAGAAACAGCAATCATTTTCCAGCCAGCCTTTTTTAGAGATGAACAAAGCTCTTTGGCACCGGGCATTATTTCTAAATTTTCGCCTATTCTTTTAGCATCCTCAAAAGCAATTCCCTTTAGTGCATTGACACGTTGAACAAGGCCTTCTTCCCATTTGATCTCTCCACGAATACCTTGTTTTGTAATATCCCATATTTGCTTCTCCTTCTCAGGACCCATCATTTGTGCTAAAACTGGAAGATATTCAGCGTTAAGCAGAACACCCTCCACATCAAAAATGATTAGCATTGTAGTGCGATTATATAAGCCTCTTCAACCTACATATATTAAGGTTCTCCAATTTATCGATAAAAATAAAAAAAAATTTAATTGATATTATTTAATTGATATTACTTAAATATTTTAATTATGAAAAGTTACTAGTTAGTATATCATCTCATCAAATGATCACTAATACAGAAAACAGCCAGCCCATTTTATCAATATTGATTTTTTCTTGTAGTTGACGCCATGATAAAATCAATAGAAGTCTTTCATTTTGATCCCAAAAAAGCTTAATGAGTATGAGTATCAAGCTCATCTGAGAATGTTATCTAGTTACTAAATTAAACGATATCTATAGGTGGTTTTATATTAAATTGCTTATCATCCTATTAGTTTCGTTGAAATGAATGAAAATAATCACTTATAAGGAGCAACTGATTTTGATCTTTTCAAAGACATTTGAATAGTCAAAGATTTGACGTGAATTATCCTTTTTTGTGTGATCTCCCTAATATATCTAAAAATACAAAATCCTTCAAAATTAAGGGATTGATGAAACCACGAATGAGAATATAAAATTCTCATTCCATGAGAGTTTGCTAAAACAACCTGGGAACCCGGGAAGGAAAGCATCTCCCTCCTATGATCTGTCGCCGCCTCTGTAATTAGGCAAATTTCTAATAATTTTGGAAGGATGCAGAATAAATTTAGTCATCAGGAAGGATCTTATATGACTATTGCCTTCTTTTACTATCATGAGCGAGAGCTTCGAAACTAAATATTTAGTACCTGTTAAAGTGGTTGAAAAATCCATTAAATTAACTAACGAAGCGAAAACAGAATTGCAAAGTATTGGCATGATGGATGACAAAGGGAAACTCAAGCTGAAGGGGGTTAGTCCTAAAATGCTTAAACGTATGAAGTTAGAAGCTGTGGATTGCCCTGTCCTAAAAACAGAAGTAGGATTTATCCAATGTTACGTTTGTAAGAACTTCCATAGCAGAGTTTCAGGAAAGGTGTACTGCAAAGGAGAGCCACTATAAAATCACCAAAACTTCATAAAGCTAATCCTTCTGCGTGTGAATGTTGAATTCAGTGAAGGAGACTGGAATCACAGTTAAAAAAAATGAAAATTTTAGTGAATGGTATTCTCAGGTAGTGCTAAAAACCGGTCTTGCTGACTATGCTCCTGTAAAAGGATTCATAGTTCTTCCTCCATATGGTTATGCTATCTGGGAATCTATTAGAGATATATTAGACAGTAAGTTCAAGGAAACAGGACATCAGAATGGCTTTTTGCCTGTGTTAATTCCAGAAAGTCTTCTTGTAAGAGAAGAAGATCACTTTGCAGGATTTACGCCAGAAGTATTTTGGGTAACTAAAGCCGGAGATAATAGCCTGTCAGAGAAGCTTGCTTTACGGCCTACTTCAGAAACTCTTGCATACTCAATATTTGCTAAGTGGGTGACAAGCTACAGAGATCTACCATTAAAAATTAACTATTGGAATACTGCATTACGTGCAGAAATAAAAGGAACAAAACCTTTCGTGAGGACTTCAGAGTTTCTCTGGCAGGAAGGACATACAGTCCATGCAAGTCGCAAAGAAGCAGAGAATGAAGTTATGTCAATTTTATCTATTTACAACGAATTGATTCAAAATTATTTAGCCATTCCAACTGTAACTGGATTGAAAAGTGATAAAGAAAAGTTCGTTGGTGCAGAATATACTGCCACATTAGAAGCAATGATGTCTGATGGGAAAGCATTACAGATGGGTACTTCCCATCATTTAGGACAAAGGTTTTCCAAACCTTTTGAAATAAAATATGTTGGAAAGGACACACAAGATCATTTTGCTTGGCAGACATCTTGGGGAGCATCTTGGCGGCTGATTGGAGCATTGATAATGGTTCACGGCGATGACAAGGGCCTTATTATTCCTCCTAAAGTAGCACCTATTCAAGTGATCATAATTCCAATATACAAAGACAAAGATGAAGAGATGGTAAAATCAGCCGCCGATATGCTACATATTGAATTAAAAAAATCAGGAATCCGGGCTCATGTTGATAAAAGGGACGAGTATACATCTGGATGGAAATTCAATGAATGGGAAATGAAAGGTGTACCTCTCCGAGTAAATATAGGTCCGAGAGATATTGAAAAACATCAAGTAGAGCTTGTTAGACGGGATATGAAGAATAAAATCCTTGTAGAGCGGGGCCAGTTTACTGAACACATCATCGCTCTATTAGATCAAATTCAAAGCAATCTGCTATATAGAGCCAAGAAACTTCTCGAAGATAATATTACCAAAACGACAAATTATGACACATTAAAATTGACTCTTCAGAATAAAGGTGGGTTTGTCTTAGCCGGATGGTGCGCGAATAGACAATGTGAAGATAAAATAAAAGAAGAGACAGGAGCGGATATTCGAGTTATTCCATTTGAAGGACAGGAAGAGTCTAATTCAACGATTTGTATATATTGTCATCAGCCAGCAAAGAAAATTGCAGTCTTTGCTAGAGCTTACTAAGGGTGTACAAATTTAATATTGCCTCCGGGTGCTTCTCGATTTCTTTATGTTCCTCTTACCATAGAAAAGTACTAACGAAATTTATTTCACATAATGCTTGGATAATAGAGTATAGACCATCCCCATTATATGTATGTCAGAATTTGGAGTATAAAACAATCAAATTATAGAATCGTTCAACCTTCAACCACAAACAGAAAGGGGATGTATTTGAAGCCCATATGAACTTGATTTTGTAGTTGTCAAATTATACCCTTATATCCCTTTGAGTTTTTAATATATTTGATTTCTTTAACATTAACCAGGAGATGGATAGATTGATAATGTCATGAAGCTTGTTTGATGTGTCTATAAATCCAAAGATTTCTTTTTTTGCTTGTCAATGTCCAAAAGATTTATCTTAAATCATTTTCATTAAATCTTGAAACTCCTCATTGAATTGCGTTATAATGGCAATCTTGTACTTAAAATGTGTGTAACATGATTTAAAGGGTCTGACACACTTAAGAAGCATCAATTACTAATATCCAAACAATGAACAGTTTTGGGTCATCTTTTTGATATTATTTTATGTGTGTTATTTGAGAACACCTAAACTTTTCATTCCATGTAGTTTATGATAAATACGTCACAAGAAAAACTGTATGTATTATTACGCTGATATTTGACATTCTGAACTTGACGAATCTACTGCACTCCGAACAACTACTTTCGCTAGTAACTTTTATATAGATATATCCCTTATGGCCAATTTAAAAAGTCATATCGCTATAGAGATATATTAAAAAATAGAATGACATATGATTTTTTAGTGTTTTTATATGACGACAAAGCAAGACGACGATACATAACTCATAAATAAACCAAAATAACTATGCTGGTCATGTCAAACTTGTCCTACACAAATTCATGTATGCTCTTAGCTATGGTTTATTCCTATACAATTATTGACCTATTGACTCGCAACTAGATATGACGACGTATCTACTGGGGTAGTTTAATTGGTCAATATCGACGAAATCTTTGCATTCTACGATGACTTCGGATACTTAGGCATTCTACTGATAAGTTTTGTTGGAAGCATTATAGTTTTCATTCCTATACCATATTTTCCTGTACTTGTCACCGCAGCTTTTAACAAACAATTAGATCCTCATATTTTAGCTCTTTCTAGTGCAATCGGAGCGGTCATAGCAAAAATGATAATATTCTACGTAAGTTATTATGGCCGAAACATCCTGAGCGCTACGACAAAGAGAAGAATACTTCCCCTTCAACGGCTGCTCAGAAAGTATGGTTGGCCAGGAGCCTTTGCCGCCGCCCTTACTCCAATACCAGATGATCTCGTCTATATTCCTCTTGGACTTGCAAAGTATAACCCTTGGAAATTCGCAATTGCAACCTTCCTTGGAAAATTTGTTCTGAATGAAATAATTGTATTAGGAGCGGTTTTTTTAGGAAGACCCTTTATTGAAAACCTTGGTTCAGACTCTACCGATCCTGGATATTTAATTGCTGGAGCTGTTGCAAGTGCTATAGTGCTGGGAATAATGGTATATCTTTATGTAAAAATTGATTGGGCAAAGATAATTGGAAAATGGTTTCCTTGGACGCTTGAAGACGATCCTAACGAAAAATAATTCAGATCTCAGAGATGCTCGATCTAGGTAGGTAGTTTATTCTTGATTAAAGTTACTGCGCGACCTGCATATATAATCAGGAATTTTCTATTGCAACACACAGGTTGCTCTGGTGTCCTAGTGTGAATTTTATTTTACTTTATTATCTTCTATTAAATGCATGATAAAACGTTGAATCAAACACCAATAATTGTCACTATATATTGTGTTAGTTATAGCGAGACTATTAGCTTCATTAGATTGATTAATCAGTGTTAGTTCAAAGATATAATAAAATCTAAATTGCTCAATTATGTGTATTCGATTAGAACAAATATTGATTTACCATCTATATTAGAGAGATTGTATATATTAGATATCAGCTCTAAGGCTTTTAACAACACTACTTAAAAGTATTTTTTACCTTTGTTTTGTATCCGTGATGGATAAATCTATTCACTTCAACACTAAGCTTTCTATTCTTCTAACTTTGATATTTATAGCATTGTCGA
>DATFPS010000021.1:0-3612 GCA_035264705.1 Nitrososphaeraceae archaeon
GACATTTAATGAATTCTGTTCACCAAGTGATACAGCCTTAGCAAATCTATTTCCATTGTCAGAGCTTTTTACAAAGAATATATCACCTACAATTTTTTCATCAGGGTTTCCTCCCCATACAACATATACGTTATTTCCATATGCTGCAATTTGAGACTCTCCAATAGAGTTCTGGTCGCTGTTTAGCTTTATTGTATCACTAAAACTATTTCCCCTATCGAAGCTTTTTGTAAAAAATATTCCACCGTTTATATTGTTGGCATTGTTATCTTCACGATTGCTATCATCAACTATGCCAACATTCCATACTACATAAGCGCTATTTTCGAAAGCAGCAATTTTTGGATAAGACTTGAATGCACTATTGCTTAGACTTTTTATCTTGTTAAAGGTATTTCCATCATCTATACTTGCCCTGAATAATATGCTGCTATTCTCTTTGCTGCTACTAATGCTGCCTCTATCACTATTATTATCAGCATTAACACCACCGCTACTGCTAGTATCGTAATCATAAGCGTTTGGTAGTATAGTCTCTTGCCATACTGCGTAAACATTATTTCCTGCTGCAGTTATTTCTAGATTGTACGAGTCTGCATTACTACTGTTGCTTAAATTAATAATATTATCAAAAGTATTTCCACCATCAATGCTTTTTCTGAATAAAATTTCTTGATTTTTTGTTGTTGTTGTTGTTGTTGTACTCTCATCAATCCATGCTACATATATATTATTTTCAGAAATAGCTATCTGAGGATGTTCAGAAAAACCCGGATTCTTACTCAAATTTATTTCCTTACTGAATGTAGAACCTCCATCAGTGCTTTTCTTCATGTAGATGTCATAGTTTCTATAATTGTAGTTATATTGTATATTATTATTGGCATTGTTATTATAACCAAAAGGATCTGGATTATTTTCTTGCCAGACCATATAAACATTCTTTCCATAGGAAGC
Organism: Nitrososphaeraceae archaeon; assembly: GCA_035264705.1. Classification (GTDB taxonomy): domain Archaea; phylum Thermoproteota; class Nitrososphaeria; order Nitrososphaerales; family Nitrososphaeraceae; genus JAJNBK01. The sequence continues at coordinate 958 of DATFPS010000021.1, forward strand.
TATTTGCGCATAAACAGAATCTCTCTCATTATTGGATAAATTAATTGGCTTTGTAAAACTTACTGAATTATTATCATCATCGTCATCATCATTAGTATTGGCATCATCAATACTTTGTGCATAAACCTGTTGATAATTTGTACAAGTAGTAAATGAAACTAGACTTACTAGAATATTGACTCCAAGCAACATTACTGCTAATTTTAAAGATGTAACTGTTTTCTTCATCATTTATGTGATTATCACAGTCGGCTTATTATATATATTATATTATTATAATTCTTATTATGGGACTAGTTTTTGCTTGAACTATTATCTATATATGTTACATATCTCTAGATATGAATCTAGGAAATCAGATCAAATAAGCATGCTTTTATGTCTATAGCAACCGGTACGTTATAGAAAGTAAAGTTCCTATGTTTGCTATAGCTGCAATACCGTTTGGCAATGTTATCTCTTTACAGCTGGTTTGAATCATAATGATGATAATGGAAGATTATTGCAATATCTTAAATACTATCATAATCAGCCTTTAGTTAGTATGCTATTATGCAATCATCAAATACCGGTAATGATGCAAGCAAGACTGAACAAATAGAAGAGCAAGAGAGGATGGAGGATGAAGAGGGCTCTTCAATATCAATACCTAATCATACGACGTTAACTGATTCTAATCTAACTGGTAAAAAAATAAAGATCAAAGGGTTAAGCTCTGTAGTAAGCAGTCAAAATACAATACATAAAAAGATACAACTATGGACAAATAAATATCAGAGCGAATTTGCTTTAAGATTAGTAGATGACGCTACTGCAACAGATCAATCAAAGAATTTTCTTGCATTTACAGATCCTAAAGCAGACTATATTACTGTAGTAGCAGAAATAGATCAGTTTGGTGATTTAACACATGGATGGGATTATACCTTAAGACGCTTATTAGAACACTATAAAGAAGAACTTCATGCGCCTTCTTCAGGAAAGATGAGCCATAATAATAATAGTAAGCCTAATAAAATTACTATTAAACTGATTCCATATATTAAATGTCATTATTGTGATTTAGAGTTCAATAATGAGGAAGAAGCCAAAGAACATGAATTAGGATACCACATTTAGTAAATTTTGATTGCTATTCAACGAAGTATCGATTCTATCTGATGGTGCCTGACGATTAGCAGAGATTCGTATTGGTTGGTCTTTTCTAAAATTAGAATACTAGCGCAATATCTTATACTTTGAATAAAACGCTATCTAGGAGATATTAAGACTGGTATTGCATATTATTATTATAAATGTGTGCGGTAGTATTGGTTGAATACAAGCATTGAAAGATTTTTTCTTTCCTTTCTACTGATACCTATAGTATGCTATCTGTCTATCTGTCTATCTATGAGTTCTTACAAATTCCCTTAAAGCAACTGCTTCTTCTCTATAAGCTTTGATTGTTTGTATTTTACCATCAGGACATACTGCAGTTACAATTACAATATTTACTTCTGTATCTGAAGCAAAAATAGGAGGGTGTACCTTTTCTATTTTGCAATTGGCATCAAGTAATTTCTTTAATTTAGAAATAGAATTAAATTCAGAGGACAACAAGACATATTACTACATCTATTTCATTTATTGATTTATTTTTTGGATATACAGAAAGAGAGCTATCTTTCATAACAACAAAAGCGGACTGCGGAATTATATCCCTTATGCTGAAGGATTCAACTCATCTTATTCCAATTGGTTGCAAGTCTATCAACATTCCATTAGGAACCTTTTCATATTTGGATGACTTTGTACATCCTCTTGATTCTCATCAGCCTGTAATTATTTTCTTATTTGATGCATAAAGATTCTTCATCCATTGATAGTACATAATTTACCTATAATCAAGATTACACGAATTGTAAACGAAACCCATTAGTATTAGTAGGTTTGGACAGAACAGAAAGCATATAATTCCAGCATTAATGAGTATTTCAACGAATTTGCTGATATGAAAGTTACGATAATTGATAAAAGAGATCTTCATTCTATAATGAAAGATGATGAATTCTTAACAGGCAATCAAATTAGATAGTATAAGTGACGATTCTTGTGTGATGATTGATGATGAAGATCATATAACAATTTAATTTTCAAAGATTGCTAAGAGATATGTCAACTAAAAATCCTCCTTCCCGTGCTACTCTTATTTCTGATATTTTAGGTTGTTGTTCTTATTATTGCTGCAGTTGTTCTTGCGCTTGGACTTGTTAGCAGAATTTAATAATAATGGATGGGCATTATTGGCCAGTGCTAGTCCTACTAATACTATGATGATTATTTATCCTATGACTAACGATGTCTATGAAATATTTTGTCCAAAATCATTCTTCCTCACATCTCTAAAAAAGAACAAATAAATAAAAGGATTCTTCTTCTGCATTAAGGTTCTGATTGAGAAATAGGTTCTTTGGGATTAGCAACGGTAGAGAATATGCATTCTTCAGTCAAACTCACATATTCTGCTAATGTAGATGAGTACGTCGTAACATCTATACTTTGTTTCAATTTCTTATTTACTTCTTTGCGTAGTTATCCATGGTTGCGATTTCTATTCCAATATAGGGCTCATTTCCAACTACCCATGAATTGTGTCCAGGTGGAATATAAAGA
>DATFPS010000022.1:0-2119 GCA_035264705.1 Nitrososphaeraceae archaeon
CATGAAATGACTCCTGGGGCAGGTGCAAGGGGTAAAGTTATTCTAGATGGCATCGATATTTATGATAATAAAACAGTAGATCCGGTAATCATAAAAAGACGTATAGGCATGGTTTTTCAAAAACCGAACCCTTTTCCAACAATGAGTATTTATGACAATGTAGCAGCAGGGCTAAAGCTAAATGGTGTCAAAGACAAGAGGTTGATAAGTGATATTGTTAAGGAAAGTCTGGAAGCTGCCGCACTATGGGATGAAGTGAAGAATGAGCTTGACAAACCTGGAATGGGATTATCTGGCGGTCAACAGCAGCGTCTTTGCATTGCTAGAGCGCTTGCCATGCAGCCAGAAGTATTACTTATGGATGAGCCCACATCTGCTTTGGATCCGATTGCGTCTTCTAAAATAGAAGAACTTGTTTACAATTTGAAAAAAGATCTTGCAATAATTATTGTAACTCATAACATGCAGCAGGCAGCTCGAGTATCAAACTATGCTGCCTTCATGTATCTTGGTAAATTAATCGAATACGGACCAACAAATCAGATATTTAAAAACCCTAAGAAAGAACTTACAGAGCGCTATATATCAGGTAAATTTGGATAGGATCTGTTTGTTTGACTAGACTTTTAGACCTTGATATAGATCGTATTCATAATATTATTATGGATATGGCAAAATTATCTGAAAAACTCAGTATTAACCGCAATAGAATCCTATGAAGAAAACATCTAGAGAAACAATATTGGACAGTCAGAAAAGCAGTCTGTTACACTGAAACTCTAAGCCCAGGTGTTAACTAATCCATGTTCTGTTTAGAAGTTTATACTCTATTTGGTTTTGAAACTTAATCCATCGATCAGCAGATGATATTTTTAAATATTTTTTCTTCAATGAAATTAAGGCGAGTTGTCATTGAAAGAAGATGTGTCATGAGTGAAAAATACATTTTGTTCTACTTTCATAAAATGGAATACACCCAAAATTATGATTTACAAGAGCAGGGATCGCTAATATAGCCAAGGTCTAAAGTATAGTTAATGGATTATTATTATATCTAATTCATGTTCTAATTACTATATCCATTTTCAAAGGTATCTATAGATATGTAATTCTAGACAGCAATAATATTAGTACTATTTGGATTGAATAATTTCTTCATTAGACAGAGTCGGATTCGATAGATTTCATGAGAACCTAAGTAGCAGCAGAAAAATGCCATCATCTATCCATACTGTTGACTGTATAAGCAACAACTTTCACCTTCTTTCAAACCTTTGTGAAATTAGCATACCGAAACTTTAACTCAATAACCTTATAGAGTCAAGGTAAAAGTATATTTTAGATTAAATAACATAACATGTTATAAATATAGAAGATTATAAATATTGTTGATGTGGAAGAATCACTAATTCGTTATAAAGTTAACCAAATAACAGATACTGGAATGAGTGTCACTCTTGCTCTTGTTGAAGATGTTGAGCTAGAAACTATTTCACAACAACAATTGATATTAGATGCTATTGATTCGACGGTTACTGATAAAGAAGTTAAACAGCAGATTAAACCAATTTTAGAAGCTATTCTCAGAGCTCAACCTCAGACAGTCATCAAATCATATCCCCAAACGGTTATTCAAATTACAATGCCGAAGAGGCGTTATGAGAATGTCGGGTCTCCGCGTGTCGGTGAACACTTATTAATAGATATCAAAAAAGCAGATCAACCATTGTAAAACACTGCTAACAATAAAAAGATACAAAAATGTATCAAATTAAGAGTTTGAGAATAATTCAGAAGCATTAGAATCATTATTTGGAAATTTCTAAGTAGCAGTGATCCACATCAACAAAATAGAGGCATCGCTGGTTTAGGAGAACATATTAGAAATCTAACCAATCATTTTCTTTTCTTTCCTTTTCTTTTATTTTTTTATTCTCTTCTTCAGAATATTTGTTTGTTATTAAGACTAAGATTAAGAAGTAGTAGCATTCTGCTTGGCTAATCGAGTGCACATCTGCAGATGCTTTTTCTCCTCTTGTAGAATTGATTTTACTTTAGTTGCAAATTGCCTGTTTTTAACACCTTTTGTCATTGCACTCAAGACCTCATAGTGTGTTAC
>DATFPS010000023.1:0-2911 GCA_035264705.1 Nitrososphaeraceae archaeon
GAGTCTGATTCTTACATTTCTAAACTTTGGCGTGCTGTCACTATAATAGCAAAGGAAAGTAAGGATGACACTTTCATATTACAAAACCTTCAAGATAAAGAAAGGATGGCATGTGGAAATAATAGGCAGCGTGGCAAAATAGCTCTAGCCATATTTCGTAAGTTAGGCTATATTAAACCTGTTGGGACTAAAGGAAATTCAACAAGATTCAAACTAACGGGCAAAAAACCTATTGATATTACATTAGATGAAATTTTTGATAATAATATGACTCAAAATAAGGCGAGCATCAATATGTATTATAGTTAAATTTACTACTAATATAATCTCCATACTGAATATTAGATTTAACTGTAAACAACAATAAACACTGGACTTCTGCATTCACAGTTGCAAATCCGTTACAAAATTTACAACAAAATATGATCAAACGGCATTCTAATATCATAATTATAATATTGTGTTATGAATACTTTTACTATTTATCAGACAAAATAGAAATTAACCAATCAGATAGACTATAATCCTCTAATATTATGTAAAGTATATAATATTATGCATAATAAATTGTCTTTAGAGAAGATAAAACCGTTAACCCTAAATGATATCTCACCCAGGTGGGCTGAACGTCTACACCAACTACCATTTCCATTGTCCTTTCAATGGCTAAGGTGGTATCTTGAGATAAAATGTGCTTCAAAATGTGTAGTAGGAGAAGCATACGGTTTTTCATCATCATATATTCACAACTGCAAAGAATGCGATAGACTTGGCTGGAAATTTATGTTTTCCTTTATGATGCATTCGTATTCAAAACTAGAAGAAAATAAGCAGTTGTTTGTTAAACACTGGAATGAAAAGCATAGACATAGGTAGAGTTAACTAATACTATATCAATTGCAGGGGATATTTTAATTCTGATTACTGTATGAAGGAGTAGACTGAATTACGACCGTAAATCATAGTATAGAAATGGTCTATGATCTAACTAAATATCTATATCGGGATGTCTGCTCATTACCCTTCTAGCGCAAGTTGAAATACAATATCATCTTTTTGTATCTAAGTAGTCAGGGACCATTGCAAATATTACTCGTTCCTCTGAGCTGTTGAAGAGGCAATTAACCGCTATGTGCTGACGGCTACAAGATTAGTGATAGCAGCAATTGAGAATTTGATACTTCCATTCTTCATGAAGCGCGACTTTTGTCTTTTAAGAGTCAAATCATAGTGTATTATGAGATCAAGATCACATACTTAGATCTTGTCTTCATTTTTTAGGATAGCAGAGTTTTCGAAAGACTTATGAGCTGTAATTTAATCATGATATGTTATAGATTTATTAAACGCGGTGTTTAAATGTGCCTCCCCATAAGCAGTACTGAAGGATTTTCATAACGAGAAAAAAATGACAACGGCAGCAGTCGAGAATACAAAAGAAAATGTGAAGGAAGACAAAGGAAAGATAGCCAGAAGAAAAGGCAAGCATGCATATTCAACTGAAAATCGCAGAATGGTGTGGGAAAATGTTGTTTGGCCTTTAATATTGAAAGTTAACAGATCATATTTTACATTGAAGGAATATCATGCTAAAAGAGATGAATTTTGTAGACTCAACAATATAAGGCCGCCAAAGGTTGCAGGTGGTTTTGTATCTCTATTGGTTAAAGGTATCCTTACGAGAGAAAAGAATATCTATTCAATTCATTATAGGCTTATTCCATATATGAGAAAGAAAACGAATTTGGAATATGGTCTTGTGATTAGAGAAATCAATACAAAACGGTAAAGTCAGATAAATTAAGTTGAACTTTTAGCAGTAATAGAGACTAATACTTTAGAGTTTATTCCACCATGTGGAAAGTATACGATATGCCTTTTGAAATAAAAAATTATATTAATATGGTTCTTTGTAAGGACTCGGTTTTTAGAATATAACTCCCGTCCTTTAATTTCTGTTTTAAATGACAATATCTGAATATAGACACTTGATCCATTTCGGCTCTAAAGACATTAAGACTATTTGAATATAATACATATTGAAAAGTAGTAATATGACTCAGTTAGCATATATCATAGTACATAAATATCCTAATTATAAATATCTACAATGGATGCTTTTCTCTAGTAGTTATTAACTTTATGCTTTGATAAAAATATAAAGTCTCGGTAAGGCATATGTAGTTCTTGAAGTTTGGCTAGAATTTAGAATGTTATTAGTGCTATCTAAAATAACGATAAAATCAAATATCGGTCTAGAGTAGACCATTATGTAGCCTGTGTATGTGTGTGAAGCCCGGTCGAACCTGAATTATTTAATTTAATCAGGTGCCGAATCTAGTGGCCAATCTACTTCTCCAAGGTGGGGCTATGGATTTCAGGCTCTGGATCTATAAAGAGAAAAGAAACCTGGAGACAGCAGTTCGAATCTGCTCCGGGCTACCATTTCTTGTTTATTATTTTAATGCCTTTTACAAACTCATAATTTTGGGCCTGCATTTAGAATTTCCTTAGATATCACTCCGAACTTTTGAAAGTTCCTGACAAACAATTCTGCAAGTCTATTGGCAGATAAATCATATTCTTTTTTATCAGTCCATGTGTTGCGCGGGTCAAGGATTTCAGATGGCACTCCTGGACATGAAGTAGGAATATCAAGATTAAAAATATCATCATGTTTAAAGCGTACTTTTTCTAATTCTCCATTCAATGCGGCTGTTACCATCGCTCTAGTATATTTGAGATCCATTCTGTTGCCAACCCCATAAGGACCGCCAGACCAACCCGTATTGATTAGATACACTCTAGTATTATGTTGGGAGATTTTTTGCCCAAGCATCTTTGCATATTCCATAGCATGCAATGGCATAAATGGAGCACCAAAACATTGCGAGAATGTTTCTTTTGGTTC
>DATFPS010000024.1:0-2631 GCA_035264705.1 Nitrososphaeraceae archaeon
AGATCCATGAGCCTCATAGTGAAGCATATACAGGTAGCCTATCAAGGGAGATAGAAACCCTACATTGGGTGTCGGCGAAGATATTAACTCTTAAAAGAATATACAACTCTAGAAGCAGCGAGGAATGAATCAAAGAAGGTAATCTTTCAGCAGACGAGATCAAAAGACATCTGATATCTTTAAAGGAATGGAAAACTAATGCATCAAGGAGTGTTAATAAACAATGAGTGATGATGATGATAATGATAATAATAATAATGATGATGATGTTAACAAAACATATCTAACAACATTTAGAAAATATATCAAAAACTAGATGTCTGAGTCTCACAGTAAAAGAAGTATCAAAAGCAACAGGTAATTGAGTGGATGTAATCGGTAGCGAAGCAAACAATGACGGACGGTTTACAGAAGATGAGAAAGATGCAGTTTGTGAATTAGGACTTGTATGCTTTCGACCAACAACAGACAATTGCATATCTGTTACTGTAGAACAAAGAGGACGTCTTTTACAAAAATGAGGATTGATTAAAGTAGAGAAAAAAGGGAAGAATGAAACACCATCAACTTTAACCATAGAACAATTAAGCGATGAATCTGCAAGGGGTTATATTGTACAAACGAGCGGGTTAAGCATCTAGATGAATGATAATATTATCATTGACGATGATAATCCCTTCATGACAAAATCAAAAGTACGTTTGTAAGATATGCGAATAAAGTATTCATTTGAACAGAAAACAAAAAACTCTCGTAAACGAAGAGTACAATACCTCCTATGTAACTGACTTGAAAAGATGAACATCATTACATATACGAAGGAAGAAGAAAAACCACCAGTATGATTGTGTTTATTGAATTCAAAATACAATTTACTTATATGTTGAATAGTTACCAAAATACGCAGGAGAAAGTTCTTGATATCAGTTAAGTTCAGAGTTGGTCAAACAGTTAATCCTTACCAAGACCCAGAAAGAAACCAATTTAAGATAGCGATGTAAGATACTAGCTAGTGTTAAAGCTCTTCACATTCTTTATGAGAATATTTATACCAACAATTAGATTTAGCGATCATGGAGGATATGATTAGTTGGTTTCTAAAGTACTTATTACAAGTGGAACCCAACAGACCGCTTTGGATGACCAGGAACTAAAGGAAGTAATCAATGCGATCATCTATGCTAGTGACCAATCTGAACAAAGCAAAAATTTCGAGCAAGTAAAAAGGTACAAGGCATTACTTGCTAAGTTAGAACCATTAAGCAAGTAAAAATAGGCTGTTATATTTCTCTTCTATTCTTGTACGGTTGAGTACCATATATTTTATTTCCATGCATGACATAGAAAACTTTTGGCGGCTCTTCACTAACGACAAACCTAGGCTTAAGGCATCCCACTTCTACATTGGCAAGACATAGGATAAAGAATGTGTATCAATAACCAGGTAATCACGTACATAACGCTATCTTTTTCAGCAATAACAGCCTTTATGGCATTATAATCTATATGGATACTAAAATGCTAGAATAAAAAAATAATTATTATTATCTTTCTTTCCTTTCAAAGCTATTGTTGTTGTATTGGTTTTTCATTCTTGTTCCTTCTTCTTCTCCTTCTTCCTAGGTCTAAATTCTAACTCTACTCCATGTTTATCGTCATAATTGAAGGTAAAAGCTTCATTGGGCAAAATAGGAAAGCTTGACATTTCTACATTTAAGCAAATAGGACATTTCTCTGTAGGGAATAGAAGTAGAACAACAACAGCAACAACAGCAAAGACAATAACAACCTGAAAACAAAATTATTATCTTTTTAACTGTTATCTTTCCTCCTTTTATTTCTTCCAATAGTAAGTTAGGTGCTGTTCATTTGAGCTTACTCTTCTAATAATCATGATATTATTATATACACATCATCAACAAACCAAAACAACCAATTCAGGATGTTTATACAGATCTCTTTTACCTATTAATATACACAGGATGTGCTAAACAGCTACATTCCACCGTTAATCGGAGTTCGTAAAGTATAATCTAGGAGAAGGTCGAAAACTGAACGCTTCAATCTTTAACGATGCAATGAATTAGAAGCAGTAACTATGGTTTGCAATTGGCTTTTAGAAGAGATCACGTACTGCACGAGCAAACTAAATTCTCAAAGTTGAAAAGAACTTTGCATATATGCAAGAGCAAATGAATAATAAATGTATGGATTATGTGGGATTTTTGCCCCTTTAAAATTAAAGCTTGTTTCCCCCACACATACCACTACAATAATGACTGACACGAGACGACGTTTACTTTGCAAGTAGGAAGAAGAAGTGAATCCGTCTAAATATTATACTGCATTAGAAAGATAAAAGTATTTGGAATTAAGGGGTTGTGCTCTCTCTCTCTGCCTCCTTCCAACCTTCCAAGAATAAATGCAATAGCAAAACCTGCCATAGTAGCAAGACCTATTCTAGTTTCTCCTCCTTCCTCATGAGCTTCCGGTATCATTGATTCAGCTAACATAACAAGTATTGCACCTGCAGCAAATGATATTGCTATTGACATTATAGCTGGATTGGTATTTGATAATAAAGTAAACCCTATTACTGCAGATATTGTTCCTATAACAACTGCTATAGCC
>DATFPS010000025.1:0-8178 GCA_035264705.1 Nitrososphaeraceae archaeon
GAACAGAATCAGAATTACTCTTTATATTTCAATAAGCATGCCTTATGGCAAGGTTTACATGCATGGATTGACATACAACTTTTCCATTAATATACTCCTCCATACTATTTTTGTTGTCTCTTGCTCATAGCTTTTCTTTTATTATCACGATAATAGGTACAGTATAATAAATTTTCATCTTTCATGGTGTTTAAAATACTAAAATTAAGTCTATTATTATAAATATAATTATAATAATATGAAAAAAGAGTTTATTGTTTAAGGATTGAAGCATTTAGGAAGGCAATCATTACATATACATAACATTTAGTGATCTAGTGATTACAAGCTAGGAAAAAGACAATAGCAAAGTCCCTTTGGTCCCAACGTAGGGCATTTAGTTCTCAGACGATTTGATGAAAAATTTGCTTAAAGCGATGGCAAATATTTCTAGCATGATGGGTAGTGGTCATATCCATATCGACATGAGTGATTTACCTACATTTAGAATGAGCATGAAAGAGTATGAAGATATGGAATAAAGGTCGGCGACAAAGTTACAATTGAGGTTACAAAATAGGTAATAGCGTAACTTGGATATAAATTGTAATATATCGACGCTTATGCAGGTCCATATCTCCATATTTAATAAAAAAACAAAAGAATTTTCTTCTATAAAATAGCTATGTTGATGTTTATTCTATTACTACTAATTTGCTGATGTCACCATAGGTTGTTCTTCTACTTTTTCCAGTTCAGGTTCGACTTCGATGTATTCTTTCTTTAAGTTTTTATTCTTCAGTTTCTGATTTTCTGGGATTTCATAGTCAAAACACATAGTGATAATTATCATCGCATTCATTACTTAAATGACTTTTCAGTTTATTTTAAAGTCTTTCCTTCGTCAAGCCTCTTCACAATAGCCGTAAATTGAAACTGCAACTGCATTTATGATTTTTATTCTTCTGAGCTAGAATAAATACCACTTTGCAAAATCCTCCCTGTTCAGCAATTTACTAATAGTCATCTTGCATCACTTTTCTGATTAGATTAATATATGACATATAATGTAATAAATAAGTCCAATTTTTGCCTTATCTTTCTCGTTAGAAATTGAACCATTCTACAATACGGATAATTCTTTTCCTCTTCTGTTTCATAATGGTGGTAGTGACGGTACATAAAGCATCTGCTTTGATGGGAATCCTTGTTATGATATACATCATATTAGCCTAACAAGAGATGATTAGCAGTTTCTATACTACCTCATAAAAAAGACTGTCATAGACGTGTGTATGAAAGTAATGACTTTCTCAGACTATTTGTATTTCTTTTTTATTTTATGAATTTATCTACTTCCTTGTAATCTTTGAAGAATAAATATGATTTTTAAAAATTCTCCAATCAATGAATAATAATTTATAATAGAGTCTAACTTCTTTGACGTGACAGTTAATCTCAGTAATTTCATTTAATTTCTTAGAAATATTGATTAGACATATTAAAACTTAATTCTGTGTATCTTATATGAGCGTTGGTTTTTGCAGACAGACATTAACAATCATTAACCTTCCTATCTATGATTAGAGAAAAGAAGTTGTTATTATTCTTACATATCATGCTCTTGTTTTTGGTGTTCTCCTAATTTATCCAGACTATCAAAAGTTTTTTTACACAAATCACATATTAGAGGATTCAAATTAGTGTCATTATAATCTATTCCGGGTTCGCCTTGATCCATGTTGGGATTATGTTGCAATAAATATTAAAGCATTTATTTAATACTAGAAAACAAAGCCAAGAAATTATATGATTGAAAAAGGAGGAGAGCAGAAGAACAATGCCTACGATAAAGAAATTCTACTTTTCATGCCAAATATGCAATGCCATCTATAACTCCATGGAGAGATCAGAGAGCACATATTACTGATTTATAAAGTCTAAAATTGGATGATATAAAGTCCATTCTTGAAGACGTAAGAATCACTAGCCCTTATGCTTATCTTCTCTTACCCTATATGCTTGTTAGTAAGATTCACAAAAGTAATGACGCTCTCCATCAAGTATTGCCATACGCTATGTTAATATCTTTTGACATTCTGGGACTAAATTTTCTTTATCAAAGAAGATTACTAATTCAAATTTTTCATTATAGGTAGTAATCATTTATTTCTCCATATTTATTTCAGTTATCTCTTTTACTATTCTTTAATCCATGACGTTTCACATTTCGTCACTTTTCCCAAAGTAGTTATTTATTGTTCAAGTAAAAATGTATTTGTGTGCCTATATTGACGTCATGTCTTTTTGAAAACCCTGCTATAGTCTCCAATACATAAAGTGCGGCAGCACTAGGGATAAATTTAGGACAATCAACATCCGATGGACAAGGTTCTAGGCTATGTTCTATATGAATTACCTTATGAGCATTATCTAACCAAATAATATCAATTGGAAATTTCATGCCTCTCATAGAAAATCTATATTTTGCTGGTAGTTGATAAACAAACAACATCCCCTCATTTTCTTTTAATTGATTTTTGATAACCAAACCTTTAATGATCTGTTTATTATTCATGGCTAAGTATACTGTCAAATCAAAGTTATTTACTGTAACTTTTGTCTGTAGATATTTCTGTGTTGCTTTAAAATCTTTCATATTATTTAATACTACATGGAGCAGTGAACATAACTCATTTTTGACCATTTATTGCGTTTATTTAATAGTATGCCTGAGCGTTTATTCCTATATCATAATTTTTCAAGATATGTCCTTTAAGTTCGACACCCATCTCATTTTCGCTTATCCATATGCCATCATTAGTTATGCTTAAGGGAATAGCATTGTAATACATATTAGCAGTGATGAAGAGTTCTTCATTTTCTATTTTAGATTCAAAGAATAGATTTCTTGAAGTATTTCGGATCACCAAATGATGTGGTTTGTAGACTATCTCCCAAATTGCACTTGCTGTTTTTTCAGCGGTCCAACTATTTTCATAGACTACTGCAATCAAATTGTTTAATTTATCAAAAAAGTTAATGTCTAACAGTATATACCTTTCATTTTCTCTCTTGATAGAGATAATATCAAAATCATTTACTGCCAAAATTCTGGAAGTATTGATAAATTTAGACTTACCTACATTCACAGCTATATCCTGTGAATCTATAAAAAAGGCATCTTTTATGTATGTCTTGTTATGGGGATTATTCTTTGCATCCCGCAAATATGAGTCTGAAAATTCTCCTCTATTAAAATTTGTATAATGATTAGGACATAGAGCTACAATATTTTCAGGAAGATATGCTTGAATATTACGATACGGAATAATATGAGCATATTCTATTATTGGACAGCCACATAAAGCACATCCAAAATTAGCTTCTCGTCTAAGCTGCTTTTGAATAGGTTGTGGAATGTTTCTTCCATTTATAGACATTAAGAATCAGATCTACGCGATAAAAATATAAAAATAATTTGATTTTGACATTTAACCATCCATCACGATAAGATAGAGCTGTACTAGTCGTTTCATGTTTTGATAAATATCATTCAATTCTTGCAGATTCAGAGGGCAGAGGTGTATCCAGAATGATAATATCACTGATAATCATGCAGACGCCTATCTCGTTGCGACTCTATTCTTTTCTCAATTTCCTTTTTATGATTCTCCAAAATATGATTATCTGCACAGTTGCTGTGCATTATCCCTACCTGGCAAAATTCACAAGATGTAACAAAATCAATATCTTTAAACGTCTGCTTACAAGATTTACATATCTCTGATCCTATCTCAAAATCAGAAAGTGGCTTCAGCCATGCTTCACGCCAGAGAACTCTCATTATCAATCACAATATATCTTGTTACTATTCTCATCAATGTGTTGATATAAGGTTGTTGTTGTTATTAGATTCCCAGAAAAAGATTAAGAGAATTGCAACGATGATTGTGAAAGGCTTGAAAATGCATAAAGTAGTCTTTCTAATAAATAAAGTTAGGATAAAACAGACAATTACAATTGCATTAATAGAGTTAATGTAGAGTCTGTTAGGTAGTCCCCATAGTTAAATGAATGCTCTTCTTTGATCTAGATACATTATTCGTAAACATTGTTTCATTACTTCATAATAATTAATAATAATAAGATTTGTCTCCTTAAACATGGTTATAAACTCATTTATTATATTATATCTAAGAAGCATTGCTATTCTGTTGCTGTGGGAATATGTGACAGATCTTTTTCGTTTTAGAAATGCTCACTTCAATAACTTTCTATGAGAGTAAGATTAATTAGCATTGGTATTACACTTACACTGTAGCAGTTTGTTTCTCTGTGCATGATTAAGTCGATTATAAGATAATCTAAGCTTTGAATACTCTACTAAGCATAATCAATTCAGGACCACTAGTCAAACTTCCAACAATTACAGACTTTGAATTTGCAATAATTCCTGACGATAAAAATGGGATTCCTCCATTAACTGTCAAAGGTTCAACTTCTACTTGTAATGCTTCAGAAATTACTTTAATCTCTTCTTCTGTACACTTTGGATGTACTGCGGCTCCTGTGTTAGTAGATACAACCATTGATCCAGTCTGAATAAATCCGCCAACAGTCATTGAATAGACTGGTACTCCCAATATGTCTTGAACCTGTTGGTCTATTTCACCTTCAAAGAGAGGAGATAGCAGTGCACCGTTATCATTAGTTGAAATCAAATTTCCTATTGCTGTAAATTTACTCTTTAAACGCTCAACGTTAAGACTACTTGCCTTTCTTAGAATCTCAATCTCCTCATCTGAGGCAATGGATGGAACTAAAATTCCATTGTTATTCATTACTGTCAAGGGACCGATAAGTCTTGTGCCTCCAACAGAGGCACAGACTTCATCTTCTACTTGTAAATATTCCATCAGTTTAGCGGCCTTTGTTTCAGCAAAACCAAAAGGCACTATTATTATTCTGTCATTAGCTCTTACAAATAATCCAATATTGGGGCTTTTATATACATCATATTTGAAAATTCCCAAACATTAAATTTTTATTAAAATATGCATATGAACCTATGGATTTTGCGATTTCTAAAATTTCTAAAAGAAGAATTAGCTGTGTACAGAACACAGTATATCGATAACAATCCAGACTTATAGTTAATTTTTAATTACAAATAACGAGATCGTGTAGTGTCACAGTGTAATACTCCAAGAATTGAGTAGCAATAATCCGATCATGCAATTAATAAAGATTAAGGTGTCAATCTTTATTATAGGACCTTTCGTTTAGATAGAAAGGGAGATCATGGGATAATATGCCCACTAATCACTTTTACAATAGAGACATTGTTTCAATTAAGGATTTCAGCAAGAAAGATCTTGAATTCATTTTCTCCACTACAGATAAAATTAGTGATCTGAGACCAAATGAAAAGAGTGAACTTGGAAAGGGAAGAACTCTTGGATATATCTTTTATGAACCTAGCACCAGAACTCGAATGAGTTTCGAGGCAGCCATGGCATCTCTAGGTGGAAGCTCTATTGGTATCTTTGATCCTAAATCCTCTTCTATTGAAAAAGGTGAGAGTCTTGCTGATACTATTCGAACAATGGATCTTTATTCTGATGTTATTGTATTACGACACCCACTTGATGGTTCAAGTAGATTCGCTGGAGAATTATCAAAGAATCCAATAATTAACGCAGGTAGTGGAAGTGAAGAACATCCGACACAAGCGATGCTTGATCTGTATACAATAATTAAAGAAAAAAAGAAAATTGATGGTCTTGCAATAAGCATTGTTGGCGATTTAAAATATGGCAGAACAGTCTATTCCTTATTATATGGTCTAGCAAATTACAAAGTAGATGTTCATTTGGTGTCACCTCCTACATTATCAATTAGAAAAGAATCTATCTATGATATTGCAAATAAATTAAATATCTATGAGTATAGCCAACTTGACGATGATCTTTTGTCTAAACTTGATGTAATTTATGTTACAAGAATACAAAGGGAGCGTTTCCCGGATTTACAAGAATATGAAAAAGTAAAGGGTACATATACTATCAATAGTGAAACTCTAGCAAAGTCAAAATCAGATGTCTCTATAATGCACCCAATGCCCAGAATGGAAGAGATCTCGCACTCTATTGATAATACAAATAATGCAATCTACTTCAAACAGGCCGCATATGGTAAGGAATTGAGAGCAGCTCTTCTTACGTTAATATTAAACGAAAGCATCGTGTAAAAGAAGAATTATTAATTGGGAACACTCAGACAACTAATGTTTTGACTTTCAAATAATATTCTAGTAGATAAGAAAAAAGGAAATAAATACATTAAGAAGATAAAGTTTTATGATACTGTTATTTTTCATGTACTAAGGAAATACAATTAAATTATCTTAAAAATGGATAATATTTTATTAATATTTAATAAAAATGTAATATACAAAGTAACAGTACCATATAAAGATATTAAAGAAGTTGTCTGGTGCGATTCAGTTAATTAATCATCAATTAAATTTCAATCAAATATTCTGATAAAAACGATGTGTTTTTTATTAAAAAGAAAGAAATTCTAATGAGATTATAAGAGTGTATTCTTTAAAAATAATATTAGTTTTTCTTTATAGTTATAAAATCCTATTGTAAAGTCTGCTAGATAGAATAAGCCTAGAGTTTGGATAAGGGCTATATTCTGAAAGCATTTCATTCATATATATATATATATATATATATAGGTGTATACTTCTTCTATTTGTCGTATGTTTGGTTTAATTACAATACTATTTTGAAAAATATTTAATTAAGGTTCTAGTTTTTATTTTTTTGTTGATGCGTATTTGAAATCAACTATTTGTTAAGTTTTTGTTTCTATAATTGTTAACATTTTCGTTAGCTATACCTATCAGTATAGTTCTATAGCTTACTGTGTATGCCTGCCTGTGTCTATTATAAGTTAATGTCGGAAGATCAGGATAAAAAAGGGTGGTCGCGAACTGTTCGTGAACTTTGCTCATTATAATACTACACTAAAAAGCACTAGTTTTTATAACTTTAGTTCCTTTTGATCTTTTTCTCAGGTTGTCTTGTAAAAATAAGTGTTCTAATTATACCATCTATCTGTATTGTAATCCTTGACAAAAATTAGGTTCTTTGCTCTTTATGTATAGTTCTTCTTTTGATAATACTTCTCTCTCTTAACTTATAATATGAATGAAATGGTGTTTTTATCTTCACTGTTTACAAACTTCTGTATAGCGGTTATAGTAATAAAATTTCTCGTATAAGACTAAACTCAATAATTATGTCAAAAATCGACTCTAAGAATAGTGATACCGTAAATTGGTCTCCCTGTAAATGCTGTCAATAAAATGAGCGAGCATTTTGATGTGGCCACTATCGATACTAAATACATCAATAGAAAAGACTTCATAGTCTAATGAGGATAGTTAACTTAATCTGATTATTTTATTGGTCTAGCATATAGCTGAACACCACATGTGCTAATTATTTTATGATAATAACATAAAACAGATTAAGACAGACTCTCACCTGTAATAGCATACAGCCTTAATTGTTGTATTTAACTTCTCAAAGTTATAGACTACCTACCTCTAAGTCATTAGAACCAATTATAAAGAGAAAAAACACATGTCTCTATTTGGAATAAATGATATAGATGTATTCTAATATGGAAGCAGATAGTAGAATTGTAGTAGTAGCAACAAAATGTGGGGTCAAAGAAAGATTTGTAGATGAAACTCTATACTAAAGAAAATGATAAATAGTCAAGATTATTATTATCGTTATTGTTGGTTATGGTTATTCTATGAACCAGATATTCAGTAGTGTTTGCTATTTTCATTAATCAATAAAGAACTTTTTTGTGTCTGTGTTTTACTAGTTTATCAAGCAAAGTAGAAGTAATATTAAAACTAGGTTATATTTTTCTCTCTATACCGATGCGCATATGAGTACAAGGATGATTGTAAATGGTTAAGGCTTAAGCATACCTACGTATGAAATACAGTTAAAGAAGCTATGGGACAGATATTCAATTTAGAAAAGAAAGAATAGGACTAAATGTTTTTGATGATTATCATTTTCTATGCAATAAAAAAGGATGCAATAGAAAGCATATGTCAGTAATTGCTTAGGTTGTTTATTTTTTGTATTACATATGAGAACA
>DATFPS010000026.1:0-4242 GCA_035264705.1 Nitrososphaeraceae archaeon
TACTAGATAATGGTTACAAAACAAAAGAAAACGGAGGAAATGTAGAAGTAGTACCAGCAAAAAATCCTGACATACTCACTCTGATGTTAAAAAAAGAGATTGATGGTGCATGGGTACCAGAGCCTTGGGGGGAGAGATTGATAAAAGAAGCAAATGCTAGACTATTTATAGATGAAAGAGATCTGTGGCCACCAAATGGACAGTTTGTAACAGGTCATATTGTTGCTAGGACAGATTATCTTCAAAGCAATCCAGATATAATAAAGAAATTGCTGACAGCACACGTAAACGAAACGGAATGGATCAACAGCCATAAGGAAGAAGCAATAAAGGCATTCAATATCGAGCTTAAAAAGCTCACAGGCCAGATAATTCCCGAAGATCAGTTAAGAGGAGCTTTAGCAAGATTAGAATTAACATATGATCCCATTAAATTATCGCTCTTTCAGTCAGCTAACAGCGCATTTGATATTGGATTTTTAGGAAAAACACGACCTGATTTATCAGGAATATATGACTTGAAACTATTAGACAACGTATTATCAGAAAAAGGATTACCTGCTATAGAGGCGGGAGGACAAGAACAAACTGGTATTGATAGTGTTCTTTAACAACTAATGAAGAGTGTGTAGAGATATGATAAAAATACAAGCATCGAAAGCATGATATACTAGTTTAGTGCTTTATAGTACTTTGTGTAGTATTCCCAAACTATTTATTTTATTTTCATTTATAGCTATATAAATTAATTTCAGAGTTAACACATTGTTTTTTTCTTATCTGCATGTTTGATTTAATTCATATTGTAAATCGGATAAACGTACAATATACCTAGAGTTTTAGCATAATAACCAGAGGCTACATCTGATTATTCAATATTTGGTAGATTAATAGGACATAGTTAGAGGATAATGTAAAAGATTCTGTCTGTTGTATCATCCTCGTGTTTAAAAACGTATTGATTTTGTGTTAGTGACCTTCCTTGGATGATGATAATTGTCTTTCCAATCTATTTCTAATCCTATCGGACTGGTTAATTAGAGAGGATACATAATCCAAATTCTCTCATTCATTACGTGGTTCGTATCACAACAATGTAAGAACCATAAAAGTTATGATTTGAATGAAAACATTAGCTCAAAGATACATCTTTATTAGATTGTCTAATTGATGTGGTTAACTTTTTGGATTCTTCATCAAAGCTCATATTATTATCCCCCACTTTTGCTTTCTGTTTTGCTTGTTGCTTTCTCCATAAATGAACAATGTAAAACCTTTTATTTTATTTCGTTACCAACAGTTTTCTAACAAATTCGTATATATACGACATTAACGGTTTGCAAGTTCATATGGCTAGAGAAACAATGTTACCAATCTTTGCTGTTCTGGCAGCTCTAGGACTAGCAGGTGTAATAATAATGGAAAGTATTATGATTGCGCAGAAGCAGAAGCAGAAGCAGCAAGGCGTGGCTTTCCTGGATGTCTGAATACTTCAGGATTTAATGCAAATAAAATACGGTGTTTCCATCCATAACTAACACTCACTCCTCTTTTGTTTTATCTTGTTACCAACATTATTTCAACAACATTGGTCAACACTATGGTAATCCAACAGAACCAAAGATTCTAAACTAAGGATTATGGGGGTAAATTATGATCGATTTCTCATGATCCAAAAGATGTTGTTTTGTTTGACTAGAAAAAAGAAGAAATTTATGAATTGGTTAGCATGTTTGTCCTGAATGGATAAATATGTAAGGAATTAATTGACAGTAACATCAGCAATCGCGCAATATAATATTCATAAAGAGGTTTTAACAATTGATTTGCAGCATTTGCATTAAGGGCAGCCAAGTATCCTAGATAGAAGGATCTAAGATGGAGGAAAAGAGGGAAGAAAAAGAGAAATTATTGAAATACGTTCAATTGTCTCAAAGGCCCGTCAACTTATTCCAAGAGATTTCAAAGCCGCAGAAGATAATAATGACATGGGGTTTTTCCTAATATTGCTGATCATATATATACTCACTTATCTTTCATCTTTTATCTCTTTAGGAATTGTAGCATCACTTCATAATCCTGACAGTGATAAAATGTTTAATGCCCTTTAATCACAATTGGTAATGATTCTATTTTACCATTTTTGCAAATTATACATTTAATAAAGTTGGTTGTCATTGTGTTGCTTGATAGACCAATATAAGATGCACACCAGAAACAAGACTGACATAATAAGAACTGCATTTGTGTCATAACATTTTGAGCGTTTAGTTTCGTTGTTACATTGCTTCTTATTCTTCTTTTATTTTGTTGTTCTTCTGTACTCTTCATTGTTTTTCTTTTTTGTTCTTTGCATTCTAGTGATGGAGTTTCCATGATAGACATTAATAATATGTATATACATATAGCCAAGATATAAGTGACTTCAAATATGCAATGTAAACGCATTACATGTCTTTTTTGCAGATGAATTATAAATAATTATGATTATATGTACATGTATAGGAAGTGTTCTTTTAGATATGTTATATGCATATACTACCGGTATAACAAATATATGTGTACAAACTTATGCGTAGTGTGCCAAATTCAATAAATAAGTAATACAATTATACATAATGTAAGTAATAATGTTTGAATTGCACATATTATTAATAAATTGCGTATATCATAGCAGTAATATTACTATATACAGTAACATCTGATACTATGTCTCAAATAATCAAAAGTGATTACGTATATCCAGAAGTCTTAGTAGATACTCAATGGATTGAAGAACATCTCAATGATAAAGGTATACGAATTGCAGAAGTAGACTATGATGAAAAAGCAAACTATGATCTAGGACATATACCTGGATCAGTTTTGATTGGATGGAAACGAGATATCAATGATCCAGTGACAAGAGATATACTAAGGAAAGACAAATATGTAGAACTCCTACGACGAATTGGTGTTAATAATAATGATACTACATTAGTATTATATGGAGACTTTAACAATTGGTTCGCAGCATTTGCATTTTGGGTATTCAAATACTATGGATATCACGATGTTAGAATAATAAATGGAGGAAGAAAGAAGTGGCTAGCAGAAGATAGACCAGTAACAAAAGAGATTCCACAATATCCTAAAGGTGAATACAATATAGAAGCTCAATATATAGAACCAAATAAGCAGATCAGAGCATATCTTAATGATGTCAAGAATGCAATGGTAAGTAGAAGAAATTTTCAAATAGGATTAGTTGACGTAAGAAGTCCAAAAGAATATACTGGAGAAATACTTGCACCACCTGAGTATCCTACCGAACATGCTCAAAGGGGAGGACATATTCCAGGTGCTATCAACATTCCTTGGAGTCAAGTAGTCAATGATAATGATGGAACATTCAAGTCAGCGCAGGAATTAAAGAATATTTATGAGTCAAAGGGAATAACATCAGATAAAGAAATCATAACATATTGTAGAATAGGCGAAAGATCCTCTCATAGTTGGTTTGTTTTGAAATACTTGCTTGGATATCCTGATGTGAAAAATTATGATGGCTCTTGGACGGAATGGGGGAATTTAATAGGTAATCCAATAGAAATATAGCAGATTTTATAATGCTTCTTACCATAGCTGCATATAGTCTGTACATCTGTAATGGAACTCCAGAAGTTAATATTTTTTCATCCATATTATTACAACCATTTACAAGGAGAATGCACCATGCTTCCATTGGAAAACGGTACAAAAATATTCTATGTTAACAGACAGATGTGTAGCAGTAGTAGTAAAACGAAAAATTAAAAAATATTTGTAGATGAAAATACAACTTTAACCATTAATCGATTCTGTAGGTAGGATTACGATATTACCTCGACTATCTTCACCTTAGGAATATGCCTTCATCAGGAATAAGAGGAGACTGTAATGCTGAAGAGAGATGCTGCAATTATGAACAATGATAGCAATTGCAATATCTCCACTAAAAGAAGGGCAAATCCTGTACTTTGTCAAATTAGGCAAAAGTACTGCATATAAGTCTAAATAAATGCTATTTACCACAAAAACTGCACAATTTGCATGTAGGAAGTATAAGTGTATTCTCTTTTTCTGTATGACCTAAAATAAATAACAATAAAGTTAACTGACCTACTACAATAAAAAACTTGCAAGCTAGAAAAAGAATTTGATAATTCTTTTTGGTATATGTATGTGTCTTAATTACTTTTTTGTGGCTTGATACTATCTTGT
>DATFPS010000027.1:0-12347 GCA_035264705.1 Nitrososphaeraceae archaeon
GAGAAAAGTATAGGTAGAGCATTGTTACGTTTGAGAAAAGAAGGCATTATATCAAGAGATCAAGTTTTTATTTGTACTAAGAATGGATACATTACAAACGATGGCGACTATCCAAGTATAGATGTAATGGAATACATGCAAAGAATGTTCATCTCTACTGGGATAATAAAATCTGATGAAATAAGCTCTGGCTATAATGTTCTCAATCCTAACTATGTTGAAAGATGTATCGATAAATCATTAATTAATATGCATCTGAGTGCTATTGACTTGGTATACATTCACAATGCATTCGAAAGTTGGCATGAGGACATTAAGAGAGAGGAGTTTATGCAAATGCTTAGCAGAGTCTTTGAAGTATATGAAAGATACAGATCAATTAACAAGATCCGCTATTATGGAATGGCAACATGGACCTGTTTTAGAGTACCTCCTGATAATAAAGAATATTTATCTTTAGAAGAAGTAGTTAATCTAGCTAAAAAAGTAGGAGGCAAGCAACATGGATTTAGATTTATTCAACTTCCATATAATCTAGCTTATAGCGAAGCGTTATTACTCAAAGGTCAAAATGTAGGCACTGAAAAAAATTTGACAATACTAGAAGCTGCTGAGAAATTGAATATAAAGGTATTCACTAGTATCCCATTATTTCAGAGCAGATTGCTTAGAGCCCAAATTCCTGATTATATGGGATTGACTGATCAAGTAACGAAATTGGTTCAGGTAATACGCTCTAGTCCTTCAGTTATTGCTCCGCTTATAGGTTACAAGAAGCCACAACACATTGAACAAAACCTAAAGATTGCAAATATTCCGCCACTGAATGATGAAGATTTTAAAAACGTGATTCATACCTTATTAAAAGGAAATTAATAGTCTAGTATTATAACAGATACTCTGCGTTCAAATACCGTGCATTGGTAACAGTTGAAAACAGATGATATCAGAGATAATGAAACGATAGCAATGATAACAAATCTGGTATCAAATGATAACAAGAGGAAATAGCTTTAAGCTTAATTATACTATATATTTCTTGAAGATACAAAACATATGACGATATTAACTAGACAGGAAAGAGAAAGACTTGTACTAGACCTTTACTATAATCAGGGTAAGACTTATCGCGAAATATCTAAGGAGGCAAGAATATCTCCACGTGATATAAGAATTATTTTGAACAAGGTAGTTGAACAGAAGGATGGAGAAGAAGGAGTAAAACAACAAGATGATAATGATGCTGAGGAAAACAAACAACAAGAACAAGAGCAACACCTATCACAATCCGCCCAAGCCTACAAACTCTTTTCTGAAGGTAAGCAGCCTGTGGAAGCGGCTATCGTATTAAACTTGAGAGAGCCAGAAGCAACAACAATCAAGAAAAAGACAATAATTCTCCTAAGCAATAGATAATTTATCTCTGAAGTTAAAACAAAAAAAGCAAGAAGTTCAGCAATTAGAAATAAATCCTAATGATATATTAGAAGAGGAAGAAAAAAGTAACCCCTTTGTCAGCAAGAATAACAATATGTAATAATATTATGATGCTTATTTAAGTATACAATTCGATGTAATATTTTGTTTTTGTTATATCATTGTCCATTAGCAAATAATAGAAGAACCTGGCATCACATATGTATCTTTTATTATCATCATTATTCTTTTATTATCATTATTATTCTATTGATTCTTTAATTTTAGGAAGATGAGTTTCTAACCATTTTCTTCCTCTAATTGCAAGTAGTTCAAAATTCTCTCTAAACCTAGGATAATTCCACTCTTTTCTTATGCCAGAAATAACTGACTTGCTGCTTTCCCATTCTATTTGTATATCTCCATATCTATCAAAATATAAATTCTCATCAAGAAAGCCATATTCTATTAATATCCCTGCTAACTCAAATTTTGATGTGAACCTCTCAAATAATTGAGCTCCTTTGCTTCCTTGTGGATACTTATTTCTAAATTCTTCGAAGTTTATTGTTTCTTTATATTGTCCCCAAAACCATTCTGTTGCTTCAAAATCATAACCAGTATTGTATAGCTCAGCTATCCTTAACAACATATTGATATCATCTGTAGTTATTGCTGATGCTGCTACATCTCTTTTTGTTGTCCTAGTCTTTTTAGACAATGGTAGCCTTTTTCTATTTTTTGGCATACTCATAATAGCTCCTGTATGCAGATAAATAAACTCGCTGTCATAATGATAAAAAATATGTATACTCCTGAAAGATACTGGCTAAATTCATGTTACTAGTCTTTATGTAATTATCTGCTGCTGCTTCTTCTTCTTTTGAGTGCTTCATATCTATATTATACTGATGATTAATTATTGTCAAGATATGTATATATAGCAATATAACAATCAATTCATACTATATCCTCAATATAATATGTTAGTCAAAGTTATATACATCGATATTACTAACAAGAAGGTTAAAGTTCTTAGCTTGATATCGATGACTATGGTTCGGTGATTCCAATAAAGGAACTAGAAGTAAAGATTCCATCACATGACGATGAATCGATTATTCAAACATTAAAAAGTTCCTCTTATGCTGCTATATATTTACTGAAGGTAATATTGAGGACAATGATAGTATTATAACTTTAGCCAGCGGAATGACAATTGATAAACTCAATAAGGAGAAAAGTAAGACCGTAGATAAAGTAGTAGATAAAGAATGAAAAAATTTAATATCCTTCTGCAATGTTTGTAACTTCTACGAAATTAAACATCTTAGTTTATTACCATTATCCTTCAAATAGGTGTTCTCCATGATATAGCTGATTGGCAATCTGATAAGTATGTCCTTGTGAACGCATTGTAGGTGAATGTGCAGCTAGATATCTAGCTGCTGCCACTAATATGTGTTCTATTGTTTTACTATTATTATTCTCGTCGTCACCAGTATATACAAGAGAATACTGTCTAAAGACTGCTTCAATCATCTGGATAGAATGAAAGTTACGATCTTCACGTAGTAAAACCTTTCCAATTGCAGCCAAAAGTCGATCTGGCCTTCCATTATTATTATAAAGATAGTCTACAACCAGTTCTCCTGCTTGGTTAACTTGCTGCTGCTTATCTAGAAGTACTGGAAGTTCTTTTAGAAACATCTCAGGATCTTTAAATGTACTATCATTACTGATGTTTTCTCTCTTCTTTGGCTTTGGCAATGGTACCGGTGGGACATTTAGAAACCGATTGAGGTATATTCTCATCGCACCATCAAACACACCTCGTAATAGCTCCTGTGTAGATATCCTTCTTAATCCCTGATGTACGGCGTTAGCATATGTAAATGTATGTAGTGCAGCATCCCAATCACTAAATTCATTACGAGTATGGAATTGTGCTATGCGCAAAGCGGCAGCATAGGCTACTATACTAGCCAATTCTTCTTCAGTAGCTCCTTGGCTTAAAGCATCTAACAATGAGTTTACGATTAACTGTGGATCATCACCTAATAATACTGTCACTAATTGATCTCTTTGATTCCATTTTTTCTTCGTCTCTGATTGTTCTCTTCTACCGCTCTCCAAAACTACAGGCAACTTTTTGAAGGCTTTTTCAAGGATATCAATCAAATCTATTGGATATCGCCATGAATTAGATTCTTCCATTCTTTCAGCATTAGCATATCCAGATACTAGGCTACTCAATACTGACTCTACTAGCTCCTTATTGTTATGCCATCC
Source organism: Nitrososphaeraceae archaeon (assembly GCA_035264705.1). Taxonomy (GTDB): domain Archaea; phylum Thermoproteota; class Nitrososphaeria; order Nitrososphaerales; family Nitrososphaeraceae; genus JAJNBK01. The sequence continues at coordinate 3,709 of DATFPS010000027.1, forward strand.
AGCTATATCAAGTGCTTCTAATGCTTTATTAGTAAAATCCATAACATGTCCAACATCAAGGTAACGATGGTCAGTAGCTGCCACAAAAAGTATATCAGCTATTTCTCGATTGTCGGCACCAAGCTTTACAGCAGTAACGATACATCTTTCTGCTGCTTGGGCATCACGAGATTCAATAAACTGTCTGAACCAGCGTTTAAGTGTAGATAAATCTGGCCAAGGTTCTGGTAGTGGGAATATTTTAAAACGTGGCGGCATAGAAGCACAGTCCTGTGCTACAGCAGAAAGACCGTGGTAGAGTGCATATGGCCTATCTTCAGCATCGAGATAAGGCACCATGTTCATCATGCAAGTATGTATTGTTAAGCCCTGACCCCATCCTGACTGTTTGTAATGACTACCAAAATCAAGACCAAGAGAGAATGCATTTAACAGACCATCATTATCTTTTTCATTAGTGTCTTCTCTATTCCTCCTACTCTTACCTAACATCGCAACGACTGTCTTTGCAATCATTAATGGAAGGTTGCGCTTAAGTCCATTCTGTACCAGTGTTTGATTATGATGGTAGGAACCAGTATCTAACACTGGAGGTGAAACATCTATCCATACCTCGTTTCCATTACGAATTTCTACAGGAAATGAAGTAACATCACCGGCCCACTGGTCAAATGTTCCTCCGTTCATAAGGTCAAATCGTGCATGATGCCAATGGCATATTAGAATACCATCTTTGACAGTACCTTTGTTTAGAGGAAAACCCATATGTGGACAGCGGTTGTCTACAGCATATATATTAGAATGATAAAGGAAAATTGCTATAGTGTGTTTTTCAACAGTGACAGATAAACAACCACCAGCAGCTTCTATATCTCTGGTGTTGGCAGCATATACATAATTATGATTGTCAGTTTTTGACAACATTATAATACATAACTGTATATATCTTCTCTTACCTATAGGTCTATCCTGCAACTATCTGTAAAAAGACTCTAGGTATGGGATGATGAGTTATGTGGGGCTGTGACGGGTAGTGGATTTTCTAAAAGACAACTCTGTGCAGATGACGATGACATTATCTAAGCTTCAAAAGATGCATTGGTTTCAATGGCATAAACCTAGTAGCGACAAAAGCCGACCTTCAGGATAGAGGTCTAATCATACAGCTTGAACGAATACCAGATAAGAAAAGACGTAAGATTAAAGATATTTGGAATGATTTTAATGAAATAAAGGCACAGTGTCTGGGGTATATCTTTGATATACTGGTCAAGGTCTTAAAAGAAAAAGAAAACAGATAGCATTGAACTAAAAGGCTATCCTAGAATGGCTGATTTTGCTGAGGTAGCTGCGGCTTTGCAAAGCGCAAAGTTGTATCAAGATCAATCGCTCATTTGTTATTTTGAGCATACTTAGATTAATTTGGCATTTAATTTTGCTACTAAACTTGATCTTCTGATTAAATGTCAGTTTTACACACTCCGTAACTGCTTAAGTCTCCAATTTCAATACCTACATATGAACAATCCAACCGTTATTAGCTACCGTACACTGTCCTCATCAAGGTTAATTTGAGGAATGTCGAGTGTTATATTATTATGAAATGGTCTGGATGGCCGTTAACTGCAACTATAGTAGCAATTTCTCTGGCGATTTCCTATGTCCTCTTTCACTTGGGAATTTACCTTTTCTTTTTACCAATTATATTTGTTCCATTCACAAGATTTTTCAGAAGGAGAAAACATTCACACATATGTCCCGCCTGTGGATTAACTTCATCAGGAAACTACTGTCCTCAATGTGGTACAAGACTTTAAAATTTATCTGAACTGAAAAGCTTTACAATGACGTAAGAACAGAATTGACAAATAGAGCTACAGCGGCAGCAGATGCAGGTATTAGGGCAACATCATTACCGTCACTGGCTAATAATAACGAGCAGACACTAACACATAAGGATGATAGATATTAAACATAAGAATCCAGTTATTATAATGAACTAGAAAATTTTAACAATCACCGAGAGCAACTAAATGAATGATAATTAGATAGTAGCAGTAGCTATAGTTTATTTCTTAATGGATAAATCTGAAGTTATGATTCTTTATTGCTAAATCTTTTAATATAAACATAAAATAACTATTAGAAGGATTTAGTAGCCATTTAAGATAGTAAAAGGTATAAATGTTAATTGGAAAATTCTACATTAATATTGTACATATACAGAGTAATAGTTACTCATTATTAGTAATGATTAGTATCCACGTAGAATAAAATTGTAAGAGACTACTGCATTGACAATCTATTGAAGAAAGAGCTTCTGGTAGACTGCTAAGGACAATGTTGTTTCTATTCATAAAGAAGATATTCTAAAAGTTAAAGATAGTCGTATCTAAGTCTGACAAGTTAACATACGAAAAAGAACAATAATACATTAGATAGTAAAGTTTGTCTCCTAAGCTTCACTTTCATTATCTAGCTGATATTGTTTGATGTCAATTTATCAATGATGACTTCTTGGTTGTATTCTTTTCTTAATACTAAAGTTAACTTGGAATTATTCAGTATGTCCTAACCTGCAAGAAATAATATTCTTATTCATTTTATACTATGCATATGGAATATGGAATAGTTTTGGAATAGATTTTGATCCTATAACACGGCATCAATATTCGCTAATAATATAGGTGTTCGAGATGTGATCATGTCGAAAATTATAAAATCATATGAATTTAATGCGGGGTTATCTATACATGAGTAACTGGCTGTTATATTGTTTTTTCCTTCCTGAAGGTTACTATTGTAAGGAGTAACTGTAAGTTGCCATTGTGAATAATCATCTATACCACCAGGTCCAATAGCCATAGCAGGTTGGAATAATTCCCTGCCATTTACTGTAAGGTAAACGTAGCAGTCATCGTTTAGTGCATCATCCGTAGATACACCATAAACTGTAGCCCAAGTTACTAATTTACAGAAGCGATATGATGATTTAACTAAAAATATTGATGAACTACGATCTCAACATGTCAATTCGGATATTGAAACGATAAACAGGCTTGACCATATTCTCTGGTTTCATTGTTAGATGTCACAGTTTGGAAGAGACATCTACTTGTTGTTTAACGTTCTAACAATCAATGTTACACCTATCAAAATAACAATTGTAGCGATAATAGTGAGATAGGTTACAGATTCATCAAGAATGGCCCATCCCAAAATGACTGCCGCAATAGGAGCAATATAAGCAAAGGTATTAGCTATTGGTGGTGTACTTATTTTAAGCAACCAATAAAATTCAGCAAACGGTACTACAGTACCGATCAAAATCAAAAATACGTAGGATATTAGCAATTCTGAATCTATATTAGAATAGGAAGGTAGCAGCTTAATTTCTCCAATCAGAAAACTAGGAATTATTAGTAACGCTCCACCTACTAGCGTAACCATTCCCGCAGATAATAGAAAATTTTGAGGCAAGTAGGATTTTCCCGAAAAGATTGACCCCAGCGCCCAAAGCATGGAACTTATCAATAAAGATACGACTCCAACTAGACTTATTCCCTGACCTCCAATCGATGGTCCAACAAGGATTATCATGCCACCAAAACCTAGTGCCAGACCTATCTTTGCTGAATTAGTTATTTTATTGTGAAATATAAAGAACATAAACAACACTACCCATAAGGGAATTGTTGAATTTAGTAAGGAAGCAATGCCTGCAGAAAGGTATTGTGTTCCCCATGCAATTAACCCGTGTCCACCAACTATCAGGATTGTACCAATAACCAGAGAGTTTCTCCAAAGTTTGAGCTTTTTAATCTCTTGATTTTTTCTATCAAGCACATATGAACCCAATATCAAAACACCACCTGTGATCATAAACCTAATGCTAAACGCAAATAGAGGTGATATAGAATCAAGAACAATTTTGATAGCTATGAAACTTGAGCCAACAGTAACAGACAAGGTAATAATTACTACCCAGAGTTTAAATTGGTTCAAAAATATTCATACCTTATTGTGATGTAATATATTATTGGTTTATTTCTGAGTGAATCCATAGTTCTTCATAAGCAAATGCCTAAAATTTAGCTGTTCATTAGCTGTTTAATATGTTGCTGAGTATAATGATATACTATGCTAAACCTAACTCTAAAATCATTCGATGTTCATAAGTCCATTCATGGCAATAGCTTCAGAATACATTCAAATAATTGTCGCCGCAATATATGCAGTAACATTATTTTACACCATTGTCACATTTCAGCGCTCGAAGAGACTAGATCAAATCACATCATTAGGTGATGTCATGAACGAACTCCGAGATGTGGAACGTGAAATGGCAAAAATACCTGCAGGATCTCAATTTGATGATGTTAGAAATTCATGGTCCTTTCGCATGTTCAATAGCCTAGAATGGCTTTCGTTTATGATCAACGAAAGAATAATTACAGATAAAAAATTGATCGAATACATCAAACCTATGATAATCAGTTATTATGAAAATACATTTCTGAAATTAGGGTCAGGAAAAGAAAAAGATTCATCTCAGTATCAACAATTTAAGAAACTTTATCAAACTGTGAAGAAGCAAGTCTAGACAAAAAGTTCAAGGATCTTCTATGAGAGATGGTATTTAGTTTAATATGAATAAAACGGTTATCTGGGAAAATAAGGAGAGTAGCGATTATAGCATCGAATACTTTGACCTAATTTCCGAAAGAGGTGCACAAATTTTGAGACCAGAACTTGCTTAACGTTACCACAAGCAGGTAATAAAAGATCTTAAGTGTAAATTGCTTAAGGGATAGTTAGGACCCATTCTAGACAATGCCGCTACAAAGTTTCTAAGAGAAGGTGAGAGGAAACGTACTGAATTGTATTATGGTAAGTCTAACGTGGCAGACTATTCTTTCTCTGAAGATATGGTTTTAAAAGGAGAAGAGTATGAGCCTTGGGCTTCGTTAGTTCTTAATAATTAATCTATTGTTAACCTATGCATGAGCTCATCTTGGAAGTAAAATGCTCTAAGGTTTTCCTTATGCCGTTTACTCATCTCCCCATTTCTAATATTAGGACTGCATTGACTCTTACTACATACAAAAGTTGTCAGCATCAATATTATTGAGAAGAAAGTAATTACCTATCAATTATTGGTTCGTTCAAGCTATGATGTAAATGCTCTTGCAACTTATTCACAAAATGTTAATTATTTGCTATTAATTACTACATTGGTTCTCTAGTAAGAGTAATCTAATTTTGTCTGCTTTTATAATCATAATAGGTGTTTCAATGTTATTAGTTCTACCTCCCAGTCCTACTAACATCATTATACATCGACAACAACAAGAAGCATTAGTAACACATGAAGATACTAGCCAGCCAACGACTACTGGAACTCCACCAACAACTACTACTGGAGGTAATCTTCCATTCATTGTAAGATACTACCCCTCTTTGCCGCATATGATATGCATACACAAAGGTATGCAAAAGATGATATGTAAATGCTATCTCTTCTGTCAGGTCTGACCCAACATTGCTGACTATTCTTATTAACCATGGCTTTTCAACTGCCATCTGAGTAAGGCCATGGATTTTTCATCCAAATCACTTAACTTTTGTTTCTATATCAATTGAAAACTTTTGCATTTGCTTTCTTGTATAATAAAATGATACAGATAACGTGGCAACTATTCCAATTGCTTCTCCCATAACAAAATAGTCAACTAGGGCAAGTTCTGCCATTTTAAAATAACTAGCAAGTTTGTAATAAGCTAAATGGTGAGTAGTTCTTTTCCAATAGTAATAGCGAATTTGCTTACATCAGCATTCAGATATAGAGAGCAACACTCGAAACTCATATCTGACATATGCATTATAGAATGTCATGTCCAAAGCCGATCTTCACCAGAGATTGAATAGAGTATACGAGATAACACTAAGCGTTAAAGGTAGAAAATCAGGCAGAGATATCGCTCGGCCAGTCTGGTTTGTGCATGAAGGCAACACTCTGTATTTGCTTCCAGTTCAGGGCTCTGACACCAACTGGTATAAGAACTTACTAGTCGATCCAACATTGAAAATCTCTGTAAACGGCCCAGAAATATCTGCAAGAGGTAAACGAATAACAGACAGTAGTAGGTTGATGATATCGTGAGGAAATTCAAGTCTAAATATGGCGAAGGGGAAGTGAAAAAGTATTATACGAAATTTGATGTAGCCGTTGAAGTCCCGCTCTGACAGATCTTCCCAGGAACTGACGTAGGCTAGGAATTAATTTATTCAATCGTACACTTAGGACCAGGAATGTCAGACTTCATGAATCCTTGGGCCTTATTTTAACGTCAATTCTGTTCCGAATCCGACCCCGCCTATTGAACCATTTTCATCTAATAACCAAATAGAATGAACCCCTCTACCAGCAAGGCTCAAATCCCACTGACATCATAATACGTTACTAAGTATTAGTATCAAAATATATTTATTTCTATAAATGACACTTTGTATTTTTATTGAATAGCTCTTGTTTCTGTTGTATGAGAAATCATTTGACTAGAAGACTCAACTTAACTCTCCTGCCAATAAGTAAGTTTATGCTCTTTTGCTGCTGCACCATAAACAATGATTCATCACATTATCTTTAGAGACCTTGCTACAATCATCCTTAAATTTTTGTAGTGTCATCCACACTTCAACAGTGTATCGTCTACTTAGTTATCACTGCTGTTGTTGTCACCAGAAGAATCAGAATATGCTCGTGCATTTTCCTTATCGTCATCATCATCCTGTTTCCTTCTTCTTGTTGATCAAGCAGGATTGCGTTGACAGTACGGCATTCCTTGTGAGATTAGCGCCCTGATCGTTGACTTGGCTAACACGGCCTAGATATACGGACGACACTTTTGAGAAAGACCCGGGCTGTCGTTCGCAAAAGGATGTGAAGCATGAAGCAACAAGCTCGTGTGGATGAATGTCAGAGTAGGTGCTTGTACCTTTTCGCACGCTCACGCGTGGTGTAAAAACTCCGTCGATGACGTACGCGCCGATAATGTTTACCTGTTGTCTAACGCGTGACTGCGGCAGTGGAAAATACCTTCCAATGCGCAGTTACATACTCTCGAACACTCATACTTGGTTTTCCGGTTAACTTCTGCACGTCCGACGTCAACCGATCGTAGCGATTATCCGCGATGAGCTTAGCCATAGTGGAAACGTGGTGAAAAACGTATTGAGGTAAATTGAGTGGCAATAATTCTTCCTTCAGCCACTTGTCGTATGGTGTGTCCACATATTTCACTGGGCGATTTAGTGCGACTGCGTATTCTTTTGCGATCTCATTAATGTCTTCTGCTCGAGGACCAGTCAGTTCATAGACCTTCCCTCGGTGACCGGTGGGATCTTCCAAAATTGTGGAAACGACTCTTGCCACATCGCTAGCGGAAATTGGTGAAGTTCGCGCCGAGCCAAATGGCAATCTAATTGTCCCATCTTTGGCGATTGATGAGGCCGCCATACTAGAGAAGAAAGGTTCCAGGAAGATCGTCGACCTCACATGTGCTACAGGCACTCCAGACCAGTTAAGGACTTGCTCGCCGAGCCAATGTTGTTGCTGCTGAGGTGATTCGGTCATTTCAGTTAGACTCATCTGCGAAACCGTCATCTGCGAAATGTTCACGAGAATCTCGAAGTCGGGGATTTCTTTTGCTGCGGCTGCTGCAATAGCCGTAGCTTGAAGATATGGTGACGAGATACTCATGCCAAAGTACATCCGCTTGCAACCGCGCAATGCTCTTACTACGTCCGCACCATTTGTGAGGTCGGCGACGACAAGTTCGGCTCCCATTTCGCTCAACACTTGAGATCGTTCGTCGAGGCGGTGTACAAGCGCTCTGACTGGAAGATCGCGCTCTCGAAGAAGTTTGACGACACCTCGCCCTACGGAACCAACATTTCCGGCGGCTCCTGTAACAAGGATGGGTGTTTTGTTTGACATGGCTATTCCTGTAATGTAATTAGATATAAATATGAAAGCAACATATAGAGACGTTTGTTCTCACAAGACTGGTCATGCAGAGGCAGTACAGGTACAGTTTGATCCAAATGAAGTTTCATATGAACAACTTCTTGATATATTTTGGTCCATTCATGATCCTACAACAAAAAATAGACAGGGTCCAGATATAGGTTCACAATATCGCTCTATGATTGTATATCATTCTCCAGAGCAGCAATTACTTGCCAAAAAGTCAAAGGAGGATTTAGAGAGATCTAGAATGTTAAAGGAAGAAACATTGAACAGAAATTTTACCAGCATCTACCTTTTATAAAGGTGAGGAATACCACCAGAAATATTATCAAAAGAGAGGAGGAGGAGATGGTGGTGGTAGGAGCTGCTATCCTATCTATGGTATGAGGAGTTAATTAAAGAGTTAAATCTCCTAGTAAGGAAGTTATAAAGTATGAATTACAATAAACTGACTCCAGAAGAAGAAAGAGTTATAATTCGTAAAGCAACGGAAGCTCCTTTCAGTGGCAAATATGACAATTTTTATGAAGATGGAACATTTATCTGTACAAGGTGTAATGCCCCTCTCTTTTCATCTAAAAGCAAGTTTGATGCTGGATGTGGATGG
>DATFPS010000028.1:0-3404 GCA_035264705.1 Nitrososphaeraceae archaeon
GATGGAAATTGGAATCCCATAAGAAGACCAGCAGGCGATAAAAGTGCAAAAGTCAACAAAATTCTCTGCGGCAGTTGCATAATTATAGAGGAATCTATAATTCCTTGTAGAAGAGCATAGTAAGCTAACACTATTCCAACCAGAAGGGGTATTGATACTACTACAGCTTTGTAAGGATTTTTATGAAAAAGTTTGCCGCTCAAATATGCTCCTATTCCACTAGATAATAAGATCGAAAAAAGTATAACAGTCAATGCCATTATTGGTGTTCCAAGTAACAACAGAAATTTTTGAATAAAAGTTATTTCTAAAAACATAAACCCTAGCCCGATAAATATTACAAAGATCATATGAAACCATGACGAAGTTGATGATGTGATTGAAAGAGCCCTATTTCTTCTTGAATAATAATATATCAAAAGCAAAGCAAGTACTGCAGACACTCCAAGCACAGTTTCCAAGAGCAGTATCATCTGGTTTGGGACCTGTTCTTTTGCAAAATAGAATGGAGAATCATCAGTAGGCGGTTTTAATTCTAAAATTGCTCTAACATCACTTTCTTGCAATTTTTGACTATGATAATAGTTTTTATCTAATAGTAATGTGTCATATGGGGGCTGTATATATCCGCCAGGCATTGCAATGACTCTAGCATTATTGTTAGCAATTCTCTCTTTTGCCAAATTAATTTCTGATTCAGTAAATGGATTATTTTTTATCATTAGAAGGACTGGATATATCGTTTGTTTATCGTTTGATTCAAAATATAATCCAGGACGATTTTCTACTACTAAAATCTGCTTTCTAATGTCTTCACTACTTCCTCCTTTTTTCTCCTGTCGTAACGATTCTGCTACAAGGGGCATAAGTCTTGGCAGTTCAAAGTTCCAACGCACCATAACAAGCATCCCATTGTCTTCATCCAAGTGACTTAAATATTGCCTGAACGCTTCTACTGTGTAGAGATAATTTTCTGAAAGAGCATATCCGCCAGCAAGCTGAGCAGCCCAAGAATCAACGAGCTTTATTACTATCCTATCATATTTTGAATCACTAGAGCTAATGAATCGTCTGCCATCATCAATGAATAATTCCACCCCCTTACGTTCGTATAAATTTCCTGCTGAACTGCCAAATTGTTTTGCTGTTGATATTATCAATGGATTTATCTCTACTGCAGTCACTTTCTTCGAGCCTCCAGCCAGGGCAACCAAAACATCTTCGCCTCCACCGCTACCGATAACTAAAGTATTGTTTACATCCTTTGATATTTCAAATGGTAAATAATCCATAAACCTTTTTAGCCATACAAGATCTGCAGAAGAACCATTCCATTTGAATACTGGAGTATCAGCATCGGCATCGATGGCTATCGCGGATAAGGCTCTAGATCTGCCATTATTATTGTTATCGTCGTCCTGGCTGTCCTGAGAATGAAGTTGTCTAGTAACATCAATCCGGGAGAAAGAATTCCATTGGGTCGATAAGTGCTCAAATTCTGAAGGTTTTGCCAGCTGATAATGTAATCCTTTATTTTCGCCAGGTTTTATTGCTAATATATTTGCGTCTGTATTAACTGCCAATAATATAGCAGAGGCAGCCAACACAATTATTCCAGACAGCTTTATTTTATTTCCAATTATTGGTGCTTTTGATACATTTTTTTTCTGTGATGGAGCAGATAGCACTAAAGCAGCAATAAGCGAAGGACCAATGACTAACAGAGCTGCCGAAAGTAGAACAGATTCTGCACCCAACCTTTGCATCAGGGGATCAAGCATAAGTGTAGCTGCCGCTGCTCCTACGAGATCTATAAAGTATAGTTTGCTCACCTCTCTAGGCATTGCAAAGAATATTAATGACATTGATATGCCAGCAAAAAAGAAAGGAATGGAGGAAGACAAATAAAACAGATAAATGAAATGTATATTTGGTGGGATGACGTTCCCTATTACAAGTAGGAAGATTGGCACAGACACTGCAAAAATTATAGTGGTTTGAAGTATTTTTGATGGTAGTTGCTCTCTTTTTACTTTATTCTTTAGAATGTGCGTTAGCAAAGATCCAATTCCAAGTCCAAAAAAAGCTATAGAGATCGCCATAAAAGCATAATCATACCACAGGACAATTGAAAAAATCCTAGTGAGTGCAAGCTCAAATAATAATACACTCATCGATAGCATAAAAAGTGTAATAAGCAGAAAAGACAGTAGTGATAGTGAAGACAATTCAAAATCAACAGTAAATGTATCTCATATAAATTTTCATAAATTAAGGATAATATACGAATGATTTGTAAAAGTGTATATCATCATCCATATTTTCTGAACTTTTTCATTGTCATTATAGTCGAGCCGAATTATTACGCTTTCATTTGAGAGCACAGTATTTGATGACTGATTTTTAAAATATATTGAGTGATAGAATTTAGATGTTGCTAACTTTTCCATCTATCTTTCATGGAACATCATGATAATGTTCAGCCAAATATGCTGTAGTTTTATAAAAAAAGATGTTGTAATACATTATATAGCATAGTTGCAGTCATCATCCTTCCGTCAGGTTAAGGCACTATCTATTGGACTTTGATTTTTTCTTAACTGTAAAGTATTCTAATATACTCTATGTTAGTAACGTCGATACATGATCTAATTGGAAGATAGAAACGATATGATTTCTACTAAATTTTTTCTGAAGATAAGAGTATTTATTTTTAATTTCAATTCTTCTAACACTATATATATAGGAATTATTAGATTCAATTGAGCACAACCATCTAATAGTAAATAAACATGCATTAAATTATAGCAGTATTTATAGCCTTCAGAAAAAACTTTATGTAGTTGGAATCTAAAAGGATTTTTTTACTCCTTGTCCTTGGAGTAAGTCTTCTCTATGCTTTTCTAGCATCTGGAATTTTGTATTCACAAGCTCAGCTACAACCTGAACTTCCACAAAAACCGACATTAGCAGTAAAAATTAGTTCTCCTACTGCAGGTCAAGAAGTTCCGGTCGGTGTACTGAATATCACAGGAACATCTACAGATAACCCTACAACTAATTGTAAAGTTTATGTAGATTGGAATGACCAAAAGCCATTTCAAAATGCCACAGCAACTGGTCTTGGTGGAGAAAATGACTATTCAAATTGGACATTTACATACACTAAGGACTACCATCTCATTACAAATGAAACAAATGAACTAACTTCTAAACTAATCTGTTATGATAATTTTACTGATTCCACAAAGTGGAATAGTGTTAATATTACTGGAGTAGTAAGAGCTGAAAATCAGACACAACAACCATTAATTGTAGATAATAATACATCTTCTGGAAATAGTCCAGTAAAAGTAGCCTCATCTCCATTAAAGCCACAGGCAGAACCTCCATCAGCGCCAGAT